>CAZDLH010000034.1:0-10997 GCA_964505925.1 uncultured Burkholderiales bacterium | reverse complement strand
GGCGTCCGGAGCTCGTGGCTGATGCTCGCCAAGAAGAGCGATTTCGCCTGCGCCGCCTTCTCCGCTTGTCGGCGCGCCTCCACAGCCTCCCGAGTGCGGCTCTGCACCCTCTCTTCGAGTTCGTCGTTGACCTGCTCTAGGGCATCGAAGTAGCGGGTCCGCTCCAAGGCGGTAGCGGCCAGATCTGCTATGATCTCGAGCATCTTCAGGTCCGGTTGCGTGAAGGCGTTGGAGAGCCGGTTATCGAGGTAGAGTAGACCGAGGGTGGACTGACGCCCGAGCAGCGGCACGCACATGATCGAACGGATGCCCTCGACCTGTATCGAGTCGACCTGGGCGAAGTCTTCGCTGGACTTGGCGTCCACCGCCGCGAAAGGCTCCCGATCCCGCCAGACCTGCTCGACCACGGTAGTCGAATAGGTGAAGCCTCCCTCCCGGTCGAGGCTGCGATCCACGCAGAGTCTCAACTCGAACTCCCCTGTCACAGAGGAGAGAAACAGAGCTCCTCGCTCGGCCTCTAAAGCATCGACGACGGTGTCTAAAACCGCCTGGAGGGTCGTCTCGAACGAGTCGGGCGTATTTATCGCCTTACCTACTCGCCAAAGAAGCTCGAGGCGTTCGAGATCCTCGGGTTTTAGATTCTTAAGAGATCCTTGCCTCACCGCAACGGAGTTCTGAGTTCCCACCGCCCGCTCCTGGTAAAAGCGCCGAGACCCCCCTATTCGCTGCGCCTCCCTCGGCATACCCAGCCGGACTCCGGCAGGTACTGCCAGTGGGCCTCGATCGCGAACTGGACCGCCGAGTTCGCCCGGTGGGCTCGGCTTCTAGCCGTCACGATGATGGTCTCCGGGGAGGACGGATCGTAGGAGAGCTCCAGCCGGCCCACCGTCTGTGAGCCTTCCAGTCGGAAGGCTCGCCAGGTTCCCGGTGGTGGGAGCTCCCCAGGAGAGTCCGGCAGCCGCTGCTCAGCGAACTGTAGTACGCTCTCCGCGGCGTAGAGAGCGGCCGTCCGGGCCTCCTCTTCAAAAGCCTCCGAGCGCGCCTGAGCAGCGCTGGCAGCGTGGCGCAGAAAGCTGATGGTGAGAACCGAAACGAGAACGGAAACCAAGAGGACGAGATACCCCCTCTCTCGTCGGCGACGCTTTAACCGCGAGCCCCTCAACGGCCGAACCTCAAAAGCGCTAGGTCCATACTTCTCCCACTGCCCTTCTGTACCCAGTTTAGTTTCAAGCCGCCCTCGACGGTTCGAAAGACCAAGCCCGGGAGTTTACCGAACTTAGTGACCTCCAGTTCAGTCCCGTTATCGGTGACGACGCGATAGATATCGTCTCGGAGTTCGACCCGCCGATAGACCACTCGCAAGTCTTCCCCCGAGTCGATGGTCGAGAGCAGGCGAAAACCGAACTCCAGCCCGTCGTCATCGATCTGAAACGAGCCGGGTACGGCGTTCAACAGATCCCTGTCGAGGGAGCGCACCAGTGGGCGCAGGCCGGCGGGTTCGTAGAGAAAATCGTTCGAGCCTACGGTCACCGCGGTGTAGGCTACCAAGAGAAATGTTAAGCCCGAACAGATCGCCAGCAGCGCGCCGAGGAGCGACAGACCGACCGTCTTGAGACTATCTCGATCAACGGTCAAGGACGTAGCGCTCCAGTACGATCGAGGGCTCCGCCTCATCCCAAGAGACGCTAACCCGGGCGAGCTGCAGACCTTCGAAGCCTTCACCGAGAGGCAGGAGCTCCACAGTGCGATGGTAGAGCACGACGGTGTGAGGCCTACTCCCCGGAAGAGGGAAAGCGCTTTGAGCCTGAGGTCGCTCCTCGGGCGTG
The DNA here is from genome assembly GCA_964505925.1 of uncultured Burkholderiales bacterium. Taxonomy (GTDB): domain Bacteria; phylum Vulcanimicrobiota; class Xenobia; order Xenobiales; family JADMJV01; genus JAEXNA01. The sequence continues at coordinate 9,171 of CAZDLH010000034.1, read as the reverse complement.
GATGCGGCGATCACCTGCTCCATCGCATCGCGAGCCAACGAGGTGGCGTTGCGAGAATGTGCGGCCTCCCGAGCCCAGCTGGCACTGGAACTCAAGATCCCCAGATTCGCAGCCAAGAGAAGAAACAGAAGACCTAAACTCACGAGAAACTCGCTGAGCAGGTGTCCCGTGACGCGGTTGCCCGACCGCTGACGTCGAGCGTCGGCGAAAGGAAGGGAACCGATTCGTCTGTGGTAGGATAGCTTGCTCATCTCACGTCCTCGCGGGAGACCGCACGACCCGTGTCTCAAACCGACAAAGGGGTGTAGTGGGCGGCCCGACTTCCGCACCGAACTCGATTTCTGCTCGGTCGACATTCCTCCTCTCGAAACGACGGGAGGCAGGGTTCCCTTTTAAGATGGGCAAACCGGTCAAGATGAGCTCCACCCATCTAAGCCCCTTGCCTGCTGCCCTCGGTTCCGAACCTACCTTCTCTCCGCCTATCCCTATGGCTTCCCCTAAACTGCCGGACCCGTCCGATGTTCTACCGCGTTGGAGGGCGAGCCTCGAGAGCGGTCAACTCACGAAAGGTCCGGAACTCGCCGCCTTCGAGTCCGAGTGCGCGGCTGCGCTGGAGGTCTCTCACGCGGTGGGGGTCTCCTCTTGTACCTCGGGCTTGATCCTATCCCTCGACGCTCTGGCTCGCCGCCTTCCGGAGCACCGAGACGGGTCCCGGCCGCGGGTCGCGGTCCCCTCCTTCACTTTCATGGCAAGCGTAGCCGCCATCGTTCGAGCCGGATTCGACCCCCTCTTCATCGAGGTCGACCCGAAAACCATGAACCTCGACTATGAGGATCTCTGTCGGCAGCTGGAGGCCCACAGACCGGTCGCGGTGTTGGGCGTCCACTGCTTCGGAAATCCGCTCCCGGAAAGCGAGCTCACCGAGATCTGCGACCGCTTCGACTCCCGCTTGATCATCGATGCAGCCCACGCTTTCGGTTCCAGGAATCGAGGGCGTCCTCTAGGCAGCGCCGGTTGGTGCCAAGTCTTCTCCCTAACCCCAACAAAGATGGTGGTCGCCGGAGAGGGAGGGGTGGTCGCCACCGATGACCCCGAGCTCGCCGAAGAGCTCAGGATCGGCCGCGAGTACGGCAACGACGGCCATTACGACTCCGCCATGGCGGGCCTGAACGCTAGGCTCTCGGAGTTCCACGCCGCACTCGGTCGATGCTCGCTGGAGATGCTCGAGGAGGTCATCGAACAGCGCAACCGAACCGCCGGCGCCTTCCTCGCCGAGCTGGCCACGGTGCCCGGCTTAAGTTTTCAGCAGATCTCGCCAGAGGCGCGAACGACCTATAAGGATCTCACCGTCAGATTCGAACCCGAAGAGTTCGGCTGTAGTCGCGATGCGATCGCCTGGGCGCTCCTCCAGGAGGGGATCCCCACCCGGGCCTACTTCTCTCCCCCGTGCCATCTCCACACCGCCTACCGGCGCTTCGCGCAGCGTGGACTGCCGCAGACCGAAGCTCTCTCCGAGCGCTGCTTGAGCTTGCCGCTGCTCGAAGAGGCCACCGTCGAACCGATCGTCGGAGCTCTCCTGCGTCTGCGAGCGCACGCTAAAGCGATCCAGTCCCGGTTCCAGGAGACCTCCGAAGCCCGCCGATGTTAGAACGCCTGATCCACATCACCGACGAGCTGGCCCGCGCGGTGGATAGCCTCAGCTTCCAGGACCCTGTAGCCTACGTCTACAATCCTCTCGTTTACGCTCGCGCCCCCCACCGACTCTACCTGGAGAAGTACGCGGTCGGGCCTCCCGGACGCACTCTTCTTCTAGGGATGAACCCAGGCCCTTGGGGGATGGCTCAGACCGGGGTTCCGTTCGGCGAGGTCAGCTCGGTTCGGGACTGGTTAGGGATCGAGGCCGCGGTGGGAAAGCCCCCCCGAGAGCACCCGAAAAGACCCGTGCTCGGCTTCGCCTGTCCCCGCAGCGAAGTCTCCGGCAGCCGGCTCTGGGGTCTGTTTGCTCAGCGCCTCTCCTCCCCTCGAGAGTTTCGGGAGCGGTTCTTAGTCCTGAACTACTGTCCCCTCGTGTTTATGGAAGAGGGGGGGCGAAACCGCACTCCGGACCGCTTACCGAAAAATGAGCGAGAGCCTCTGTTCGAGGCGTGCGACCTCGCCCTGCAGCGACTCCTAGAGCTACTCCAAGTCGAGCGCGCGATAGGGGTTGGCCGATTCGCCACAGAACGTCTTCAAGCCAATATAGACGCCGAGAAGGTGCCGATAGACTCCATCGCCCACCCGTCCCCAGCTAACCCTGCGGCGAATCGTGGCTGGGCCGAGTTGGTGGAGCCCACCTTGCAGCTCGGCTGACCGTTAAAGGAGTCCCCATGCTGAAAGTGCCCTCTCGTATCTGCGCCGCTGTGCTCTTCGTGCTCTTCGTCACCGTTGTGGGCGCCGGTACCGCAGCCGCAGAGTCCCCGGTCGAACCGGTGCTCGGCTCGTGGGCCCACCTTCCCGAGGATGCGGACCAGCTCATCCTCGTGCTCTCGAACGATTGGAAGACGACGACCGCCACTCTATGGACCTTCCACCGGACTTCCGCGACCCACCCATGGAAGCGCGAACTAGGGCCCTTCCCAGTCAATCTCGGCCGTACCGGGCTGGCTTGGGGTCGAAGCCCGCTCATGCGCCACCCGCTTCCGGACGGACCAACGAAAAAAGAGGGTGACGGCAAAGCTCCCGCTGGCCTGTTCGAGGTCGTCTCGGCCTTCGGGCATCCGAATCCCCCCTCGGGCTACGGCGAAGAGAACCTGCCGTTCGTGAGCCTCACCGACCAACACTGCGTCGACGATCCGAACCACGCCCTCTACAACCGGATCGTCTCGCCGCGAGAGGTCGAAGCCTCGGACTGGAAAAGCTCGGAGACGATGGCCATCCCTCTCTACCGCTTGGGGCTCGTGGTGGATCATAACTGTAGCGAAGTCGAACCGGGGGCCGGCTCCTGTATCTTCTTTCACCTGCAGCGCGGCCCGGGTTCGCCCACCGCGGGCTGCACCTCGATGGCGCCCTCCGATCTGACGGCGCTCGTTCTCTGGTTGAAGCGAGACGCCCGACCGGTCCTGCTTCAGCTACCGGAGGCCGAGCACCGTTAGGGCCCCGGTCTCAAGCTGCTCACCAGAGCGTTGAAGGTGGCGACGTCGGCGCTCTGCTCTGCAGGTGTCACCGAGCCCTGAAAGACCAGAAGGCGCCGCTCGCTAAGCTCGGAAGGCAGGGCCAGATAGAGCCGATAGAACAGGCGCCTCGTCCCGGCAGAGTCGGAAGCGTAGTAGATCCATTTGTAACCCCTCCAGCCGTTTAGCGTGAGAGGCTCACGGTGGAAGAGGTCGGCTCCCACCACCACCACCAGGTGATAGGTCTGCCGCTTGACGAGCTCTTCCCATCCCCCCTGTAGAGGATGTACATCCATCGTCGCCACCCCGTCGGAATGCTCTCCCCCGTTGCGCACGAGGTGCAGTTTTTCGGTGTCGGACTCCGACGGAGGGAGGACTTCCCACCCCGCGGGGAGCTCCACGGAAAAGGGCGATCCGTAGAGCTGAGCCCGAGAGACCCGCTCGGCTATGGCGTCCTCCTCAGAGCCGGCGTCCGTCCCCTGGGCGAGGACGCTACATGAAAGAACGAACAGCGCATGAAGAATCAGGACGGTGTAGGAGGGTCCACGTAAGGCCGAGCGAAAACCGAACCATCGTCTTCCTCGGATTGAGAGTTTCAACATGTCAGGTCGTTCCCATCTAGGCTCGGCCCCTCGCAGGCCTCGCAGCCCAACAACGCTTCAGCGCTTGGCTCTATCCTTCCTCGGTCTACTCGCCGCTTCAGCCCCCTGCTGGGCGGAGCCGCCGAAGGCTCGACCCAGCGCGCCGTCGGTATCGGAGTTCGCTCGGGCGCAGCTCGATAACCAGAAGCTCCACCTGCGACCTCTCGCTGGGGAAAACGGGATCCATCGGGTTGCCGACGGGGAGTCGCTTTTTTCGATCGCCCGCTCCTACGGTCTTGCGGTAGAGCATCTGGCCTTCGCGAACGGCTATTCCCCTCTCGCCGTCGATGTGCCCGCAGGGCAGGAACTCATCGTTCCTCTGCAGCGGGTTCTCCCGAGAAACCCTCCCCGGAACGGACTCGTACTCAACCTTCCCGAGCGCGGAGTCTATCTCTTTCGAGAAGGACACTTCGAGAGGTTTATCGCCGTTTCCATCGGCGACGAGGAGGGTTCACCCACCCCTACCGGCGCGTACTCGATCATCGAGCGGATAGAGAACCCGACTTGGTATCCCCCCTCCTGGGCAGACGTGCGGGGACCTGTCCCACCGGGCCCGAACAATCCGCTCGGCCGCCACTGGATCGGACTATCCCTTACGAGAACGGGTATCCACGGCACCAACGACCCGCTGAATATCGGTAACGCTGTTACCCACGGCTGCATCCGAGCCTATCCCGAGGCGGTGGCCGATCTGTTCCAAAAAGTTCGAGTCGGCTGGCCGGTGCGGATCGAGTACGAGACCGTAAAGTTTGGACGCGGGGCAGACGGGAACATCAAAATGGTAAGTTTTCCCGACATCTATGGAAAACAGCCTCCCGTTTTGGCAACCCAGAGGCGCGTAGGAAGCGCATGGAATCGAAAACTTTCCCAGTTAGTCGAACTCGAGTTGGGAGTAACCCTCGCGCTCGAGCGGAAGCTCCCCCTCTTGTCCGAGGTTCGACAGGAAGCAAACCGATAAGATAAAGATGACTGAAACTGTACTGATCTACCTCCTAGCTCTGTTATGCCTAGCCCGACTGGTCACCCACCTCTCCCCCAACCTTCTCGCTGGTTGGAGTCGGGTCACTCGGTCTCGTGTGCGGGAGACCATCGATTCGGTGGTCTGGGCCGGACTCGTCGCCCTACTACTGATCCACTTCGTGGTTCGGAGCTTCTACATCCCCTCTGAATCGATGGTGCCGACCTTTCGAATCAACGATTTCATCTTGGTCAACGAAGTGATCTACAACGTGACTGATCCCGTGCGTGGAGACATCGTGGTCTTCGCCCCCCCTGGAGAGTCGTACGGTGGAGACAAGACCGATCTCATTAAACGGGTCGTCGGTATCGCCCACGATACCTTGGAGATCAAAGAGGGCGCCCTATATCTTAACGATAGCCGCCTCGAGGAGCCCTACATCCTCGAAACGATCCGGAGCGACTACGGCCCGATCACGGTGGACCCGGGACACATCTTTGTAATGGGAGACAACCGCAACGACTCCAAAGACTCACGCTACATAGGACAGATCCCGCTGGAGAACCTCGTCGGTAGAGCCGAAGTGATATTCTTCCCGTTCCAGAGAATGCGGCTGTTCAACGTCCCCCGACCTCAGCAGCTCTAGCGGTTCGAGCCGGATCGCCCGTCGTGCCCGTTTAGAAGATCAAGCAAGACGTTAACGGCTTTGTAGCCAAAGTTAAGAAAACGGCAACAGATGTTACAAACTGGTAACATTTTAGAGAGCGCTTCCTGGCTCGAGGCCCTATACTGAGATCAGACCGAACAGAGAAGGAAGGCAACACATTCATGGCTATCAACGGATTAGGCGCAATCGGAGGCTTCGGCGGTCCCAGAGAGATCCCGGGGCAGACCCCTGGTGCGGCAGGTCAACAGATTCCCCAGAACGGCGGTGCAGAACAGCTCTTAGGCAATCTGTTCGGTGGTGGGGACCAAGCGGGTGTGAGCAGAGAAGCTCAAGAGGCAGCCGGAGCCCAAGGGGCCGGTGGCAACCCCGCCGCGCAACAACTCACCCAGCAGCTCGTCCAGGGGATCCAAGGCGTCATGCAGTCCCAGGGCGGTGGAGACCAAAATAGCGGGCAGCAAGCTCTACAGCAGCTCGGACAGACCTATCAGCAAGGGGCCCAAAGCGGGCTCATCCAGCAGGTTAACCCTATGGTCCGAGGCACGGCCGAACAGATCCTCGGGATCAACCAGCAGCAGGGCCAAGAGGGCGCTCAACAGGCTGGTGGAGGCGAACAGGGCGGCGGAGCACCCCAAGCCGGTGGACAAGAAGGCGGGCAAGCCGCACCCGCAGGAGAGTCTCAGGGAGCCCAGCAGGGCGGACAAGAGGGTAACAACGCCTTCCCCGAAGAGCTCTTGGCTCGACTCGAGGAGCTCTTGGGCAGCCGAGAGGCCGCCGAGGACGCTGTGAAGGAAGCCAAGCCTGAAGAAGGCCAGGAGACCGAGAACGCGAGCGACACCAGCACCGACCAGAACACGCAGCCTACCACCGAAACCAGTGAAGCTGCAGGCGCGAGCAATAACACCCCTGCAGCCACGACCGAGGCAGCTCCCCCTGCGACCGCCGCACCGGTGGAGAGTCGGGTGGCCGAGGTCGGCTCATCGAACACCAACTCCAGTACGAATACCGGAGGCGGTGGCGGCTCCAACTCGGGTGGCGACGGATCACAAAGACGCTCTGCGTAGTCTCCTCACCCAGCGATAGAAACACAAAAAAACTGAGGCGGTCGGTCGAACGAACGCCTCAGTTTTTTTGTCGGTCTCGCAGCAGCCTGGAAGGACTTCAGTAAAAAGGGACGCTACTTCGCTTCCTCCCAGTTCGGGCCGACCCCAAGGGAGACTACGAGGGGAACCTTCAACTCCCAAGCGTTCTCCATCCGATCTTGGACCAGCGCTTTCATCTCCTCGATCTCGCCCTCTGGAACTTCGAACACGAGTTCATCGTGGATCTGCAACAGAAGGCGACTCTGCAGCTCCGGCCGTACCTTGATCTCATCTGAGAGTTCGAGCATCACCTTTTTGCAGAGATCCGCAGCGGACCCTTGAACCGGCGTATTCACCGCCATCCGCTCTCCCGCTTGGAAGACCATCTTGTTCTTTGAAAAGAGCTCGGGTATAAAGCGCGTTCGCCCAGCTAGAGTTTCGACTTTTCCGGTAACCCGGGCCTCTTTCACCGTCTCATCGATCCAGCTCCTCACGCCGCTGTACAGCTCGAAATACTGTTCGATGATCTCTTCAGCCCGGGGGCGAGTCAGGCCCAGGTTCTGCGCCAAGGCGCTAGCACCTTGACCGTAAATGGTGGCAAAGTTCACAGTCTTCGCGATGTCTCGCTCCCGAGAGTCCACTTCGGACTCCGCTTTATCGAAGAGGCTTCCGGCGGTCCTTCGGTGTACGTCCGCTCCATCTTTGAAGGCCTGCACCAGAGCTGGGTCCCCGGAGAGGTGCGCGAGTATTCGAAGCTCGATCTGAGACCAATCCGCCACCAAGAGGACCGAGTCCGCCGGTGCGATGAAAAGCTTGCGGATCCTTTTGCCCTCGGCTGTCCGAGTGGGAGTGCGCTGAAGGTCCGGATCGGAGGTAATGAGACGCCCCGTCGTGCTCGCCGTCTGCCCGAAGGTGGCATGGATTCGCCCATCATCTGAACTCTGGGCCTCCTTTAGGAGGACATCGACGTAGGTCGAGACGAGTTTCTCGAACTTTCGAAACTCTAAGAGGTGGTGGGCGATCTCGTGCTCGGAAGCCAAGCGTTCGAGTACTTCCGCGTTGGTACTGTATCCGGTCTTGGTCTTCTTGATCACAGGAAGGCCGAGATCCTCGAAGAGGATCTTCGAAAGCTGTTTCGGACTCGAGATATTAAACTCCGAACCCGCGAGCTGATAGATCTCGCCCTTTAAGGCTTCGAGCCTCTCCTTAAACTCTGCGGCTAACTCTTCTAAGCCGCTTCGCTCAACGAGAATACCCGACCGTTCCATCTCTGCTAAGATCCGAGTCAGATCCACTTCGTCCCGAGCCAGTTCGTCGAGACCCTGCTCCAGGAGTCCGGCCCGGAGCTCCGTGCGTAGGTCGGCGGTCGCGGTCGCCCTCTCGAGCAGCCAGGCGCTCACCGACGAATCCTCCAGTTCGGCTATCGCTCGACGGGCTCGTCCTTTGCCTAGCAGATCGTCGAGCGTCGGTAGCACCTTGTGCAGCCAGATCTTACTGAGTTTTTCGAGGTCGCACGGTATGGTCTTCGCCGGATCTATGAGATACGCGGCCGTTCGAAGGTCGAAGAGCCTCTCGGGCGGTTCGATGCCCAGTTCGCTAAGCCAGATCAGTAACGGCTTGAGGTCGCTGAGGATCAGCTCTCCGACAAAACTCGAAAAGCAACGATCGAGCACCTCTGGCGAGACCTCATCGCCTCGAAGAAAGGTAGCCCAAGGCTCACCGCTTTGGCCTGTCCCCCCGTAGAGCACCACGCCCGCGAGGACGGGCCGGTAGCTAGGTCCATCCCAGAACGCTTCCCACACGATGGGCTCATCGACCTTAAATCGATCGCTCCAGGCCTCGTCTCGATCAGCCGTCAGGCCCGAGCCGTCCTCGGGGCTCTTTCCGCTAGAGCCGGTCGCCTTCAGTAGGCTATAGAATTCGAACTCCCGATAGATCTCGTTGAGCCCCTCCTGCTCGGGAGCCGCATAACGGAGGGCCTCCCAGTCGAGTTCGAATTCGACCTCCCGGTCGAGGGCGGCCAACTTCCGCGAGGTCAGTGCGGCCTCCCGATGCTCCGCGAGAAGCCTCCCGGTCTTGCCACCGACCTCATCGATGCGCTCTAAGAGCGCATCGAGGGAGCCGAACTCATCCAAAAGCTTCGCAGCGGTCTTCTTGCCTATCCCCGGTACCCCGGGAATGTTATCGATCTTATCGCCGCAGAGCGCTTGGAAATCCACGAATCGCTCGGGGGTCACCCCGTACTTCTTCTTAACCAGCTCAGGGGTATAGGTCAGATCGCGCATCCCATCGTAGAGCGATACCGAATCGGAGAGCAGCTGTGAAAAATCTTTATCCGCCGATACGATGACCACTTCGTAGCCCAGGTCCACCGCTCGGGAGGACAGCGTTGCGATCACGTCGTCGGCCTCGAATCTTTCGATCTCGAGGATCGGGAAAGAGTACGCTCTAACCGCGCGCTTGACCATCTCCACTTGACTCCGGAGCTCCTCGGGCATCCGCTCTCGGTTCGCCTTATAGTCGGCGCTGGTTTCGTGGCGAAAAGTCGGACCGGCCACATCGAAGGTTACAGCAGCAAAGTCGGGGGTTCGCCTGGTCATCAGCTTCCCCAGCATCGTCATAAAACCGTAGACCGCGTTGGTGGGCCTTCCGTCGGACGCGGTCAGGTGGGCCGGAA
>CAZDLH010000033.1:0-11009 GCA_964505925.1 uncultured Burkholderiales bacterium | reverse complement strand
GTCGTGCTCGCCGAGACCTACCGAGAGGCGATGGAGCCGGTCCAGGTCAACGGAGGATGGGTCTCCCCGGTTTCGGACCGGGTCGCCTCAGAGGGTGTGCGCAGCTCCATGCTCGTGGCGTTACGAGATCACGAAGAGTCCTGCAGCGCCTCCCATAGCGAACTCACCGATCTCTTCGGGGGCCTTTCGATGGACGTGCCGGTGAAAGACATCGCGCGCATGCACTTGATCGCCGGCGGCACGGATGCCCCCAAAGGCACCGAGGGACTCGTCGAGATCGCGCGCTCCTCCTCGGCCAGCGAAGAGGAGAGCCTGTTAGCGGGGCTTCTCACCGGACCTATGTTCCGCGGAGAGAGCGCAGACAGCTACGGCGACGCTGCACGCCAGATGCTCGAACTCCTCAGCGAGCCGCTCAGCGGCTCCTTGGTCAACACCGTCGCCGAGTTCGCCCTTCAAGATCCCCGCGCCCAGAGTGAGCCCACCACAGGCGAGAACTTCCCGGCTCCCCTCCTACAGAACGGGTTCCGAACGGTGGCGAGGTACTCCAAGCTTACCGATGAGCAGTTAGAATTAGCGCAGAGCGGTGCGAACGCAAAGATCTCCTCCACTGAGGATCTCGCCCACGCCGTCTCGCTGATGGAGCAGCTCAAAGAGAGCTAAGGGGGCTTCGAGCTCTCGCCGCCCAGCTGTTGGAGGAGCGTAGCCACCGTTTCGGCCGCTTCATCGAGCTCGAAGCTATCGATCTGCTCGCGCAGTTGCCCCACCGACGGGGCGTCCGCTTTCTCCTGCAGGGTCGGGAGCAGCTTCTCTAGCCGGTCTCCGACCAGAGCGTCCCCTTCTTCGAGCGCCTCCTTTAGAGCCTCGAGCTCTCTTCGAAGCTCGGCCGACTCCAGGATCTCCCCGCCCGAGACCGGCTCTGTCTGCGACAAAAGCGCGAGCTCGGCCATCACTTCGGCCACCGCCTCACGCAGCTCCTCGGCCGCTTCGTTGCAGGCCAGAGCCCGGCTGTCGAGCGTACCCTCCCCGGACCTGCTGATCTTCTCGAAGCGCTCGCAGGCCGCCTGAATGCGCAACGCCCCCAGGTTGCCGGACACGCTCTTTAGGGCGTGAGTGATCCCCTTGGCCTTCTCCAGGTCGGTCCCGCAGGCCCGCACCAGGTCGTCTCCCACACCAGCGTACTGGTCCCGAAAGCGCAAGAGCAGCTTTCGATACAGTGCTCGATTGGAGTTGATGCGGTTCAGACCCACCTCGACCGATAGAGACCGAAACTCCGGCAGCTCCACCTCTTCGGACTGGCTCGACGACATCTCTCCGCTGGGTGTAAGCCAGACCGCCAGAGCTTTGCTTAAAGAGACGGGATCGATCGGCTTGGTCACGTACTCGTTCATCCCCGCCTCTATGCAGCGCTCCTTATCTCCGGACATTGCGTGAGCCGTCATAGCGATCACCGGTAGGTCGCGGAAACGCTCCTGGGCGCGGATCCTCCGGGTGGCTTCGTAGCCGTCGAGCACCGGCATCTGGATATCCATCAGCACCACATCGAACGGCCCGTCCTGTTCTAATCGATCGAGAGCTTGCTGCCCATCTCCAGAGATGGTCACCTCCAGATTCATCGCCGTCAGGATCTCTTCGGCCACCTGCTGATTGATCTCATTATCCTCCACGAGAAGAACGCGAGCCGGCTCGAAGCTCCTGGTCTCCATCAACTCCGGCTCGCCCAGCCCGAGCCGCCCTTCGAAGTCCTCACCGTCCTCGTTCTTCAGCACCCTGACCACGGCGTCGAACAGAAGCGAGGAGGTCACCGGCTTGATCAAAAATCCGTCCACCCCGACCCGCTCGGCCTGGGCCCGTACCTCTTCCCTACCGTAGTTGGTCACCATGATCACCGGCGGGTTGCCCGATTCGGCTTTCAGATGCCCGGCTGCCTCGATACCGCTCATCCCCGGCATCTTCCAGTCCATCAAGACCAGGCTGTAGCGCTGACTCTTCACCATCTGCAGCGCTTCGCTTCCCGAGGATACGGCGGTGGGCTCGAAGGAGAACGAACGGATCATCTCACTTAAAATCTCCCGCGCGGTGCTGTTATCGTCGACGATCAAGACCGGTAGCCCCCGGAGATCCCGGGTCACCTTGCGCTCTTTACTCGCGTTCTCCGGCAGCCCGAAGCGGGCGGTGAAGCTAAAGGTGCTCCCTTCGTTCGGAGCGCTCTTCACCGAGATCTCGCCCTTCATCGCCTCGATCAGGCTCTTGGAGATGGCTAAGCCCAAGCCCGTACCCCCGTAGTGTCGGGTGATCGAGGTGTCGGCTTGGGAGAACGACTGGAACAACCGACCCATCTGCTCGGGGGCCATACCGATCCCGGTGTCCTTAACGTGGAACACCAAGGAGATCTCCGATTCGGTGCGCTCGACCACCTCGATCTTGACCACCACCTCGCCTTCGGGGGTGAACTTCACTGCGTTATTGACCAGATTGATCAGCACTTGGCCCAGACGTAAGGGGTCCCCCAGCAAGCGGTCCGGGACCTCGGAATCCCGGTGGAGAAACATCTCGAGCCCTTGTTCTTCGGCCTTCGTGCTGAGCAGATTCGAAAGGTTCTGCAGCACCTCTTCAAGGCGGAACTCGATGGTTTCGATCTCGAGCTTGCCCGCTTCGATCTTAGAGAAATCCAGAATGTCGTTGATGATCCCCAAAAGGGAATGGGCTGAACTGTACACCTTCTGCAGATAGTCGCGCTGCTTCGGTTCGAGGTCGGTACGCAGCGCCAGGTGGGTTAGCCCGATGATGGCGTTCATCGGGGTTCGAATCTCGTGACTCATATTCGCCAGGAAGTCCGACTTGGCTCGATTGGCCTCATCGGCCTGTAGCTGAGCGGTCCGCAGCTCCTGCTCGGTCTGCTTTTGGGCGGTGATGTCTAAGATGATGCCGTCGAGGTAGATGGGCTTGCCGTCGCGAAAGATCGACTGACCGCGCTCCTGAGCCCACCGGACGGAGCCGTCCTTATACCTAAGGCGGTACTCGATGCGCCAAGGGCGCCCTTCCAGAGCGGCGTCTTCGCGCTCGTCTTGCACCCGCTCTAGCTCGTCCGGCAGGAGAAGACCCAGAAATGCGCGTTTACCGCTCAAGAACTCGGTGGCGTGATAGCCGGTGAGCTCCTGCACCGGATCGCTCAAGAACAGAAAAGTCTCTTCGGCTTTCTGGCAGTCGAGACGAAAAGTCACGCCGGGGATGTTTCTCACCAACGCTTGAAACCGCTGGGTCTCCAGCTCGCGGATCTTCTGATCCCGCGCCGATAGCTGGGCCGACATGGCGTTGAAGGCCCGGGCTAGCTCTCCAACCTCGCTGCGGCTGTCTACCGGGATCTCGGCGGCTCCCCCTTCGGCCACCGCCTTGGTGGCCTTCTGCAGTCGGGTGATCGGACGAGAGATGGTCTGTGCCACCCAGGCTGCCACCAGCGATACAAACAGAAGCGTCAACCCCGCCAACGCCGCCACCTGAGTGCGTAGACCTACGATGTCGGCGAAGGCCTCCTGGACGTCCATCTTAGTGACCAGGCCAGCTCGAAGCATCGGTACGTAGCGCCAGACCGCGAGCACCTCTTCACTCCGGTAGTCCACCACCGTCCCCTCGCCTTGGACCCCCCGGACCGCCTGCTGCATCTCGGCGCTGCGCTCGGAGCCCAGCGGGATGCTCACCCGAAAAGTCGCATCGGGATCGTGGCGAGTGGGCGCCACCACGACCACTTCGCCCTCAGCTTCGGTGGCTAAGACCGTCTCGCCGGTGCGACCCAGACCGGTGAAGTCGTTAACCAGCCGAAAAACGCGATCCTCGTCCAGCTGAACCACCAGGATACCGGCGAGCCCGGAGCCCCGACTCCAGACCGGCACGGCCATATACCAGTCGTGTTCGGCGGTACGTCGCCCGAAATCCGACAGCGTCACCCCGAGCAGGGTGATGGCGTCGTCGAAGACCTCCCCGATCTGGGTCGAGGCTAGCGGCTCCTCCCGCAGGTCGGCGCCGATCGGCAGGCGCTGCCCGAGGGAGAAAAGCAGGTGCCCCTCCGGAGAGAACAGGTATAGATCCCGAGCGGTCTGCTCTAGCTGTTCGACCGCCAACCGGCGACGCAGCTCTTCCTGCTCGACTTCGCTGAGATCGGTGCTCAAGTTCAGCCGCCCGAAGGCCTCCTGAACGGTGGCCGATCGAGCCAGGCTCACCACCTGAAGTTCGTTGAGCTCCAAGGCCGACAGAATCTTTTCGGCGTGGCTGTCGGCCACCGCCTTGAGGCCCCGGGTGATCTCGTCGTGCAAGGTGCTCACCGCGCGGTTGTAGGTCAACAAAGTGACGATCAAAAGCGGCACCAACGAGATCGCCAGCGACCAGACCAGCAGCTGAAACCATAGCTTGTGCCGGATGCTGGTCCGAGTCGAACCCCGTGCCCCCCCGGAAGTAACGCTTGCCACCGGCGCCGGGCTCACGGGCTCATCAGCCCTTCTAAGTAGTTCTCCCATTCGGTGACCGTGCGAAAGAAGGGGTACGGCCGCGGTCGGACCGGCCCTTGAGACTCCCACACCACCTCGAACTGACCGTCTTCTTGCAGGCGGCCGACCCGCACAGTTTTCCAGATGTGCTGGGTCGACTCATCCACCGAGACCAGCCCCCCCGGGGCTACGAAGCTCTGACCGCCGAGGCTGCCTCGAACCTGGATCGGCTCGGGGGAGCCCGCCTCCTCCACCGCTTGGGCCCACAGGTGCACCCCTAGATAGGCCGCCTCCATAGGATCCGAAGTCACCGTCTCAAGCCCGTAGCGAGCACGGTAGCGAGCTAAGAAGCGACGGTTTTCCGGGGAGTCCAGGCTCTGAAAGTAGTTCCAAGCCGCGTAGTGCTCTTCGCCCTCGGGCAGATCCAGGCTCTGGTGGTCGTGCTCCCCCAAGGAAAGCGACAGCACCGGCGTGGTCACCCCCGCCTCCTTAAAAGCTTTAAACAGCGCCACGTTGCTATCGCCGTTGATGGTGTTTAAGATCACGTCCGCATCGGAGGCAACGATCGCCTGAACCGCCTCCTGCACCTGATCGCCGCCTAGGGGGATGTACTCTTCCCCGACCACCTCGGCTCCGAGCACGGTCAGCTGGGTCTTCGCGATCTCGTGTGCCGTCCGGGGGTAGACGTAGTCCGAGCCCACCAGAAAAAAACGGGAGCCCAGATGGTCTAGGGCCCACTTGATGCCGGGCACCATCTGTTGGTTCGGCACCGCGCCGGTGTAGACCACGAACGGAGAGCTCTCTAGCCCCTCGTACTGCAGCGGGTAGAACAGCAGGTGACGGCGGCCCGACAAGAGCGGCAAGAGCGCCTTTCGCGCGGTGGAGGTCCAGCCGCCGAAGAGCACCACCACGCCCTCTTCATCGATCAGGCGGCGGGCCTCCCGCACGAAGTCCTCCGGTTCGGAGATACCCCTACCCATCACCGCCTGGACTTCGCTGCCGAGCACACCGCCGGAGTCGTTGAGCTCCTCGATAGCCAGCAGGGTGGCCCGGGACACTGCTTGCTCCGAGTGCGCTAAAGAGCCGGAGTCCGCATGCAGGATCCCCACCCGAATCGGCGGCGGCGGGCCCTCCGAACAGGCCACCACCCACAGAACCCCCACCAGCACAAGGCCCAGTATGACCACCCGCTTGAGCACTGCGCAAAAGATACGCCTTCGGGGCGCCCCGGGCCTTCTAGCGAATCGAAGCTATCGAGCCGAAGCGCTCACCGACGGGGGCACGGCGGTGAAGCTCTCGAAGAACTGGTGAAAGCTCGACTCGTCGGCCGCCGACCCGGTGGCGTTCAAGACGAAAAGCCGATTCTCCACCAGCACGAAGCGGGCCCGCCCCTCGAGCCCCTGGGAGTCGCTCGAATCCATGCGGTAGGCTAGGGATTTGCCGGGGTGCCCCCCTACCTCGCTATCTTCCCAAGACAGCTTCCGACCGGTGGTGTGGGTCAGCAGGTCTCCCTGGGCGTCTTCGTAGATCCCGTCGGCACCCCGAAAAACGGTGGCCAAGCGAGGCAGCAGCGTGGCGGTCACCGAGAAGGTCTGCTCCCCCCGGGCGACCGTCCAGGTCACGCTCTCGATGTCGCCGATCGCGCTCTTGGTTTTCTGGCTGCTAGCCTCGGGCGGCGCCGGGAACTGCGCTTTGAAACTGCCGTCATCAGGAGTGAACACGGTCCAGGCTTCCGCTCCCGCCAGGCTACATAGAAAAAGGACAAAAAGACAGACTTTGCGCATTTTGTTATCTTCTCCGAAGGAGTATAGGGCACCTTGTCCGCGCCCCAGGAAAACCCGCACCTTATCCCGTACATCTACGGATCGCAGTACGGGGATCGCAAAATTCGCCCCCCCGGCCGAAACCGGAGAAGCGAAGGGGGTGAGACTAAGCCGAGATCGAGGCCCGAGCCGTGTCGAGTTCGATCACTCGGTCGGCCTGATACTTTTTCAGAATGCCCACGATCCCCGGGGTCGCGCTGTGGGTACAGGTTACCGTCAAGACGCCACCGCCGTTTTCAATGGCCTCCTCGTAGCTCTTCACAACCTGATCTTCTACACCTAGGTCCTTCAGATAGCCGGTGACCGCTCCGGCGGCTGCACCGGCAACTCCGGTTCCGAGGGCCGCGGCAACAGCGGTTGCCAAAGCTCCTCCCCCGACCACGATACCGTAGCCCGGGATCACGATGCTAGCGAGCCCGGCTAGCGCGCCTAGGGCCAGACCGGTTATGCCGCCTTCGGCTGCGCCCTTCTTGGCGTCTCCAGCGGTGGTCGTCGTGATACCGCCTTTAGCCCGGTCGGCTTGATCGTTTTGCTTACGCTTGATCATCATCTCGCCCTGGGTTTCGTTGGCCACTAGGTCCATGCTGGCCTCGGCCACACCGTGATCGATCAGGGCCCCCATCGCATCGGCGGCCCGCTCGACATCATCGAATCTCGCAACTAAAGTTTTCATATCAGTATTCTCCTAGCTTATTAGAAGGGTTAGGTGCGGCCTGTTTGCGGCCGCTCGGTCGTCTTCTTGAGCTTAGAATAAGCCCGCGGGGGGACGCGTCGAACCCTCTCGAGGCTAGAGATGAGGCATACTGAAAAACAAGATGGCCCATATCCCTGGGTATCCGAACGTATAACCCCCAAGCCCAGGCTCTGCGCTATCAGCTGCGCGCTGACCGAAGCTCGGCCATCAGGCGTCGTTTCTCCCGGCACAGCCGCTCGGTTAAGCTCACGTGGTAGCGATGGGGCGCCACCACCCGCTTGACCCCATCGTGCAGCCGGCCGAGATCGGTCTGGCGACGCTCGCGCATCTGGACCATATCAGGGCAATGTCCACTCCGTTCACCGAAGCGAGCTAACGGCACCAGCAGCGTTTCGAAGGTCAGCGGGTTCTCGGCGCAACCCGTCAGGCTCCGAGACACCCCTGGGTCGGTGGCCGAATGGAGCAGGAGCGACTCGGTCTTCTCGGGACGTTCCCCTTTAAGCCCGACGAGGTCCGCCACCGCACGCCGCCCTTGGTACACCCGCCAGAGCTCTTTCATACCTGGGTTGGGGGTCTTGCCGGCCGACTCGGAAAGCTTCAGGGCGGGTTCCCAGCGGTCTTTGTTCTGGACCGCCACCAGCTTATAGACACCCCCCAACGCCGGGTCGCCGTGGGAGGTGATGAGCTTCGTGCCGACCCCGTAGGAGAGGCGGGCCACCACCCGGTCGGCGTCGAGCCCCA
This sequence comes from uncultured Burkholderiales bacterium, assembly GCA_964505925.1. Classification (GTDB taxonomy): domain Bacteria; phylum Vulcanimicrobiota; class Xenobia; order Xenobiales; family JADMJV01; genus JAEXNA01. Next base: position 3,273 of record CAZDLH010000033.1, on the reverse strand, counting down.
GGGCCGAGGCTTCCGCTCGGATCTGGGCGTGGATCTGAAGGATGGCCAGTTCGTCGAGATCGTTTGAGAGCACGATGGCGACCTCCGGGAAGCCGGTGCGGTCTAGCTCCCGGGCCACGCGCAAGCTAAGGTGGGCCAAGTCCCCGGAGTCCAAGCGCACGCCCTGCGGCCGATGCCCCTTCCGACGGAGCTTCTCGAACACGGCGATGGCGTTGGGCAGCCCGCTCTCCAGAGTGTCCACGGTGTCCAAGAGGAGCACGGTGTCGTCGGGGTACAGCTCGGCGTAGGCCTCGAAAGCGGCCTGCTCGCCTTCACCTAGAGCTAGGTAGAGCTGGACCAGACTGTGGGCGTGGGTCCCCTTCGGGGGTAGACCCAGGGCCAAAGAGGCGCCGCAGTTGGAGCTGAAGTCGGCCCCGCCGATGAGAGCGGCCCGGGTACCCGCGTGAGCTCCGCGATCGTGCCCGCGGCGCACCCCGAACTCCAGCAGTGGCGAGTCCCCCGCTAACAGCTTGAGACGGGCCGCCCGGGTAGCGATCAAGGTCTGAAAGTTCAGGGCGTTCAGCAGCGCCGTCTCGATGAGCTGCGCGGAGGCCAGAGCCCCGGTGACCACCGTGAGCGGGGTGTTAGGGTGGACCACCCGCCCCTCCGGCACCCCGTCGAACTCGAGCGAACCGAGGTGGTCGAAGTCCTGCAGCCAGTCTAGAAAGTCCGACTGGAAGAGCGCGCCTCCCCCAGCGGTGGTGAGCCCCTCGAGCAGAGCCCGATCCTCCGGGGTAAGTCGGGCCGAGCTGAGCCACTCCCAGAAGGTCTCGAAGCCGGCTTGAATGCAAAAGCCGGCCTGGTGAGCGCCGTAGTTCGGGTAGCGGCGAAAGAAGTGATCGAACTGAACCCGGCGGGTGTGCAGCCCGTGACGAAAATACAGCTGCGCCATACTCAGCTGGTACTGGTCGGTAAATAGTGAGCCGTTAGCCCGGGCCCAGAAGTCTTCTCGCACGCTTTACCCCTTTTCGACTGACCCTTCCCCGCGCCTGAGAAGCGAACCTTCGAAGCCTTTTAGCCGGTCGGCGCGCCCCGCGGACTACGGGTCTAAAGCGCGCAGGTGATCCGTCGTATTCCAGCAACAGAAGAAGCTATGAGCGAATCGAATCCACCCTCCATCTCCCAACAGGTAGACCACTATCTCGAGTCGGCCGCCGACCTTCTCGAGCTCGACGAGGCCACCCGCGCGGCCTTGAAGGCGCCGGACCGAGAGATGATAGCGAAGATCCCGCTGCGCCGCGACGACGGCAGCTGGACCACCTTCGCGGGGGTTCGGGTGCAGCACAACAACGCCCGCGGGCCCTACAAGGGTGGGCTGCGCTATCACTCCACCGTGAACTCCGACTACGTCAAAGCCCTGGCCTCGTTGATGACCTGGAAGACGGCGGTCGTCGACCTGCCGTTCGGCGGGGCCAAGGGCGGTATCGACTGCGACCCTAAAGAGCTGAGCCGACGGGAGCTCGAGCGCCTGACCCGGGAGTTCGTAGAGCGATTCGAACCGATCTTGGGCCCCATGATCGATATCCCCGCCCCGGACATGAACACCGACGGCCGGACCATGACCTGGTTTATGGATCAGTACAGCCGACGCCGGGGGCACTGTCCCGAGATCGTTACCGGCAAGCCGCTGGAGCTTGGCGGTAGTCACGGGCGCGAGGAGTCCACCGGTCGCGGCTTGGTGGTGGTGACCAAGGGGGCGGTGGAGCGCGACGGCGCCTCTATGGACGGGATGTCGGTGGCCATCCAAGGCTACGGGAACGTAGGGCTGTACGCCGCCCGGCGTTTTCAACAAGAGGGCGCCAAGGTGATCGCTGTGAGCAACAGCCAGGTCACCATCGTCGCCAAAGACGGCCTAGATCTCGAGGCCCTCGAACGGCGGTACGGGTCGAAGGGCGAGCTGACCGGACTCAAGGGCACCGAAGAGAAAGCGCACGACGCTATCTTGAGCCTGGAGTGCGACATTCTCGCTCCTTGCGCGCTGGGCGGCGCGCTCGACGCCGACACCGCTCCCGAAGTGAGGGCGCGCTACGTGGCCGAGGGAGCCAACGCCGCCACCACCCCCGAAGGCGACCGCATACTGGCCGAGCGCGAGGTGAAGGTCATACCGGACATTCTGGCTAGTGCGGGGGGAGTGGTGGTCAGCTACTTCGAGTGGGTTCAGAACCTCCAGAGACGGTCCTGGAACGAAAAGCGGGTGTTAGAGCTGCTCGATGCGCGCATGAACCGCGCGCTGGCAGAAGTGGCCGACCGAGCCGACGAAAACGGCTGCGGTCTGCGCCGGGCGGCCTTCGCCCTAGCGCTGGACCGAGTAGCCCGAGCAACAAAATTTCGCTGGATGAGCTGAGCCGACAGGGGGATACTATCTTCGCCGCGTAGACCGCGCTTTCATGGGCGACCTGAACGTACTACAGCAGCTGGGACTCCTGGTGATGACCGCCGCCTTCTTTCTGCTGGTAGGCCAGCGTTTTTCCGTTCCCACCATCGTCTCCTATATGCTGGCCGGACTGGCGCTAGGTCCCCTCACCGGCACTGTCGTTGTGCTACACGACGTGGATGTGATCGCCGAGATCGGTATTCTCCTTCTACTTTTTCTGGTCGGCCTCGAGCTCAGCTTCGATAAAGTCAAGGACCTAGGCGCCACCGCTTTGATAGCTGGAGGGGTCCAGATGGCCGGCACTTTCGCCATCTCTATGGGCGTAGCTTTAGCCTTCGGGCTGCCCACCGCCACCGCTGTTTTCGTCGGTCTAGGGCTGATGTTTTCGAGCACCGTGGTGGTGGTCAAGCAGCTGCAGCAAGAAGGCACCAGCGACAGCCCCCACGGCCGCCTGGCGGTCGGCATCCTGCTGGCCCAGGATCTAGGGGTCATCTCGGTGCTCACCGTGTTGGCCGCCCTTCAAGGCTCCGAGAGTCTAGACCTTAACCAGGTGCTCTCCGGCCTCGGGCACGCCGCCTTCGGAATGGCGGTGCTGCTGGCGGCGACCGCGGTGGCCGCGCGCTTCATCTTGCCCAAGCTCTTCGCCTGGGTCTCCACCGACCAGCAGACCGCGCTGCTGCTGAGCCTAGGCTGGTGCTTTCTGCTGGTGGCCGGCGCCGAAGCCTTCGAGCTCTCCCCCGAGATCGGGGCTTTCCTAGCCGGGATGGCGCTGGCTCAGCTACCGTACGCCCACCACTTCCGGCGCCGGATCCACCCCCTGACCAACTTCTTCATCGCCGTCTTCTTCGTCACCCTGGGGG
>CAZDLH010000032.1:0-11332 GCA_964505925.1 uncultured Burkholderiales bacterium | reverse complement strand
GAAAACGCAGGTCTCGTCCGCTCGCTTTCCCAACACCTTGCGGTGGCTGTCCTCGCTGAGGCGCACCGGTAGATAGCCCTCCTTGCGAACACTCTGAGCCGAAGCCGACGCCTCGATCCCGGCCTCGATCACCGGGGTCACCGGCACCGTCCAGCCAGAGTCGCAGCAGCGTCCGCAGGCGGTACACTCGAAGCGCAGCCACCCCGGAAGGTGGAGAGGCTCAGCCCCCTGAGCGGTCTCCGGAAGAAACCCGAGCCAGCTCACCCCGCGGAGTCCGCGCTAGCGAAAAATTCGAACTCCCGGCCGACGGCCTCGAAAAGGAGCCTCTCGAACTCTAAGTAGAAGCCATCTAAGCTGTGCGTGTGAGTCACGACGTTTGACTCGACCAGATCGAAACAGCGGTCGAGGAGCTCGAAGGAGAAATGCGGCTCAGCGCGCTCGAGTCTCAAAGCTTTTAGATAGTACAGCAAGATGGCGCAGCCGCAAGCCAAAGCGAGAAGCCTCGAGACGAGAGTTCCGGCCAGCAGCTTCTTGCCGAACAGTTGGTTCGCGAAGTAGCGCCCCAAGACTCCGGAGGTCATCAGATCCGATGCGCCTTCGATATCGAACTGAGGCAGATCCATCTCGAAGAGGTGCGAGCGCACCGGCTCGCCTTTAGTTAGAGCGTCGCTGACCCCCTGTCGCTCTTCGGGGCTGTGTTCACGCTCGAAGATGGAGATCACGACGGTGGCAAACATGCCCAGGAGTTCCTTTTCGTAGCCGCCGAGTTCGAAAGGAGCGGCGAGGTCCAGACGCGCGAGGGAGAGCTCCTCGATCGGATTGGCAGGATGGAAGAAAGCCGCCAACTGGGTGGCCATACCCAGCAGAGATTCCACCGGGCGGTCCGGTCGAAAGGCGGCCAACATTAAGGGTTCGAGCTTCAGGTAGCTCCCCCAGTCGATCGTGCAGCCGGAGAGAACCTCGAGAACCTCTTCGATCGGCTCGTCTTGCAGGGCTTCCTGGCGGTGTTCGCTCAAGATCCGCTCGAGCTCCGGGCGGTCCTGTTCGAGCGAGCCGCCCACGCCTGCCACCACAGCGGGGCACGAGTACGATAGCGCTACGTAGTACCCGTCCGGGGTGTCCGTCAAGAGATAGGGATAGGTCTGGCAGTCGAGCGGTTTATTCCTCAATCCGAACTCGGCGTGGAGTCGGCAGAGTTGGCTCTCGTCGAGATAGACGCAGGCCCCGTCGGGCCGACGACCGACCACCAGGTGTTCTCCGAACTCTTCGATAGGCCGGAATCCGAGTCGCTGGGCGAGTTCGGCCGAACGCGAGCCCTCGATGTGTTCCTGGGCGTTTCGATCGACTCTGATCCCCCACGGCTGCCGGCAGCAGCGACCGCACGAGGTACAGGCGTAAGATTGAAACGCAGGTAGGTGAAGGGTGACTCGATTCGGGTTCAAGGACAGCTCCGTTTCTGGTTCGGCTCCAAGGGTCGCTCGCACCCTCTTCCTACGTTGATTCCCTTTTTGCAGAATCGAACCCTTCGAGTTCCCCCCGGAGGGTTTGGTCGGGAAGGCCCAACGGGTATGTTCTTCGGGATATGCTACGCCGGCATGATGGTCGGCGGGAGGGACACAAATCAGTATGAGCACAAAAGTTGCAATCAACGGCTTTGGCCGAATCGGACGTCAGAGCCTGAAGGCGATGATGGAGAACCACCCCGATCTCGAAGTGGTAGCCATCAACGATCTCGTCGACACCCACACCAACGCTCACCTCTTCAAATACGACAGCAACTACGGGCCCTTCCAGGGGACCGTAGAAGCCGACGGTGACTATCTGGTGATCAACGGCAAGCGCATCAAGGTTACCAAAGAGCGGAACCCTGAAAACCTTCCGTGGAGCGACCATCAAGTCGACGTCGTCTTGGAGGCGACCGGGATCTTCGTTGACCGGGACAGCGCCAGCAAGCACCTCAAAGCCGGAGCGAAGAAAGTTGTCATCTCGGCACCCGCTAAGAACGAGGACATCACCATCGTCTTAGGCGTTAACCACACCGACTACGATCCTGAGAAACACCACATCATCTCGAACGCATCCTGCACCACGAACTGCTTGGCTCCCGCAGCCAAAGTTCTGCACGACGGTTGGGGGATCGAGCAGGCGTACATGACCACCATTCACGCCTACACCAACGACCAGAACATCCTGGACCTACCGCACAAGGATCTACGCCGGGCTCGAGCCGCAGCGTTGAACATCATCCCCACCACGACCGGTGCGGCCAAAGCGGTAGCCTTGGTCATCCCCGAGCTCAAAGGGAAGTTCGACGGGATGGCTATGCGGGTGCCCACCCCCACCGTCTCGATCGTCGACTTTGTGGCCACCGTCTCCAAAGAGATCACCGCCGACGAGCTCAACAAAGCCTTCGCCGAGGCCGCCAACGGGCCCATGAAAGGGATCTTGGCCTACTCCGACGAGCCCCTGGTCTCCATGGACTACAAGGGCCACCCGGCCTCCTCCATCATCGACGGTCTGAGTACCAGCGCGATGGGTAAACTGGTCAAAGTGGTGACTTGGTACGACAACGAGTGGGGCTACTCCAACCGGGTCGGCGACCTGATCCAGTTTATGGCCAGCCGTAAACTGGTAGTGAAAGCCTAACTTCACGCCTGGCAGGGCGGTCTTGCGTGCACGCGAGACCGCCCTGTTGCAAACCGCGGGGAAGCGAGAACCTTCGACCCCGCTTCGGAGAGAAGATATGCAGATCTCGACCCTGGACAGTTTGCAGGTGGAGGGCAGAGCCGTCTTAGTACGGGTCGACTTCAACTGTCCGCTACAAGACGGTAAGGTCAGCGACGACAACCGGATCTTAGCCGCCCTTCCCACTTTGAACCGCCTGCTGGACGCCGGAGCGCGACTCGTCTTGATGTCGCACCTAGGTCGGCCCAGCGGCTCTGGGTACGAAGAGAAGTTCAGCCTTGCCCCGGTAGCCGAAAGGCTCTCGGAACTGATCGAACGGCCGGTAGCTATGGCCTCGGACTGCGTCGGGGAGGCGGTAGAACAGCAGGTTCGTGACCTGCCGAACGGCGGCATCCTCCTGCTCGAGAACCTTCGCTTCCACAAAGAAGAGAAGAAGAACGATCCCGAGTTTGCAGCCCGATTGGCGAGCCTCGCTGACGTCTATGTCAACGACGCCTTCGGAGCCGCCCACCGAGCCCACGCCTCGACCGAAGCCGTAGCCTCCCTGCTACCCTCGGCCGCGGGCCTTCTGATGGAGCGGGAGCTGGGAGAGCTAGGACGGCTTCTCGAGGAGCCGAAACGCCCCTTCGTGGCCATCCTAGGGGGGGCGAAGGTGACCGACAAGATAGGGGTTCTCAAGAACCTCGCGGCGCTGGCCGACACCATCTTGATCGGGGGAGGCATGGCCTTCACCTTCCTCAAGCTCACCGGGCACGAGATCGGAAAGTCCCTCTGCGAAGAGGACTTAGAGCTAAGCGGGCGGGTCTGGAAAGAGGCCAACGCCCAGCGGGCGAAGGTTCTACTCCCGACCGATGTGGCCATCGCACCGGAGTTCGCCCCCACCGAAGAGCGCCACGAAGTACCGGTGACCGGGATCCCGTCCGACCAGATGGGGCTCGACATAGGCGCTGGAACCATCGAAGCCTTCAGTGATGTCATCGCTACGGCGGGTACCGTTTTCTGGAACGGTCCGATGGGCGTCTTCGAGATGAAGCCGTTCGACGAGGGGACTCTGAGGGTGGCCCAAGCGCTCGCCGCTTCGGGCGCTCAGACCTGCGTGGGAGGGGGAGATTCGGCGGCCGCCGTCCGCCGAATGGGCCTAGACCACAAAGTCACCCACATGTCCACCGGTGGGGGCGCCTCGCTCGAATTCCTAGAAGGCAGAGCGCTTCCCGGAGTCGAGGCGCTCCGGCACCGAACCAGTAAAGATTCGTAGAGAGACGTAGGTCAAAATGAAAAGAGTACCGTTACTAGCAGCGAACTGGAAAATGCACGGAACACAGCGGATGGCCGAAGCCTTCTTCGCCGAGTTCCTGCCCGCTATCCAAGAGCGAAACGGCGAGGTCCTGATCTGCCCGCCGGCGCTCCTGGTCCCTATGGTAAAGAAACTGATCGGCGACCGTGGCGGGGTCCACGTCGGGGTTCAGAACCTGCACTTTGAAGACAGCGGCGCCTACACCGGCGAACTCTCGGCCGAAATGGTCAAAGATGCGGGGTGCCGCTTCGCTCTGGTTGGCCATTCCGAGCGACGCGCCATGTTCGGAGAGACCGACGAGATCTGCTCGAAGAAGATTCAGCGGGCATCGGAGTACGGTCTCCTTCCTGTACTGTGCGTCGGAGAGACCCTCGAACAGCGGGAGAACGGCATAACCACGAAGGTTATCGAGGACCAGCTCAAGGGCTCTCTGGCCGGGGTCTCGCTTGACGGTGGCGCGAAACTCGTGATAGCTTATGAGCCGGTATGGGCGATCGGAACGGGTCGCTCGGCCACGGCTGCCGACGCCGAGAAGGTGATGCGCCACATTCGAGAATGGCTCAGCCGGCAGTACGGAGAGCGGATCTCGGACGCTGTGCGGCTCCTCTACGGAGGCTCGGTCAAGCCGGGGAACATCGATGAGTTGATGGCCCATCCGAATATCGACGGAGCGCTCGTTGGCGGCGCCTCACTCGAGGCCGAGTCCTTTGCGCGTATCGTCAACTTCGAGGCTCGAGAGAAGGCTTAAGGAAAACAGACTATGACCACTATGCAGTACTTTTTTGGATTCATCTATATAGCAGTCTGCCTCTCCCTCATCGGTGCTATCCTGATGAAGACCAGCAAGAACGAGGGTTTCTCAGGCTCGATGATGGGCGGCGGCATGAGCGACACCAACTTCCGAGGCGCTAAGAGCACCGAGGACAGTATCGATACGGTCATCAACTACATCGCGATCGCCTTTATCGTCTTGAGCTTGGCTTTGAGCTATGTCTTCACCTAACGGCCAGAACTGGGGCTTCGATACCCTCGCCATCCATGCAGGACAAGAGCCGGAACCCACCACCGGCGCCGTGGTGGTCCCTATCTTCCAGACCTCCACCTACGTCCAGGAGGCGCTCGGCAAGCCCCGCGGAGGGTACGACTACGCCCGCACGAGTAACCCTACCCGCAAAGCGTATGAAGAGTGCCTAGCCGCTCTCGAAAACGCCCGCTTCGCGACCGCTTACTCCTCGGGGATGGCAGCCATCAACAACTGCATGTATCTCCTGAAGACCGGCGACGAGGTCCTGGTGGGCGACGATGTCTACGGCGGTACCTATCGCTACTTTACTCAGGTTCTGAACAGCTTCGGGATCGAAGCCAAGTTCATAGACATGAGCGATATCGAGACCATCGAAGCCCAGATCGGTCCGAAAACGAGGATGCTCTGGATCGAGACCCCGACCAACCCGCTCCTAAAGATCGCCGATCTCAGCGCTCTGGTCTCCCTCGCCCGAGAGCACGATCTGTTCACCGTGGTCGACAACACTTTCATGAGCCCCTATTTCCAGAGGCCGCTCGATCTGGGGATCGACATCTCGGTCCACTCGGCCACGAAGTATCTCGGTGGCCACTCCGATGTCATCGGCGGCGCGCTGATGACCAACGACGAAGAGATCCACGAGCGGATGAAGTTCTGCCAGAAGTCGGTGGGTGCCGTCCCCGGACCTTTCGACGCCTGGCTCGCGATGCGTGGCCTTAAGACCTTGGGTGTTCGAATGCGGGCTCACGAGGCCAACGCTCAGCGTTTAGCCCGGTTCCTCGAGGATCACCCCTCGGTGGAGAAGGTGCTCTACCCTGGCCTGGAGTCCCACCCCCAGCACGATCTTGCCAAGCGCCAGATGACTGGGTTCGGCGGAATGATCACGTTCTTCGTCAAGGGCGGTCTCGAAGGCGCCCGGGCGGTCCTAGACCGAACCAAACTGTTCGCCTTAGCGGAAAGCCTCGGAGGAGTGGAGTCGCTGATCGAGCACCCTGCGCTGATGACCCACGCCTCTATCCCGGCCGAGCGCCGGGCCGAACTCGGCATCTCCGATGGACTGATCCGGATCTCTGTTGGGATCGAGGACTACCGAGACCTGGAAGCCGAGCTCGAAGAGGCTCTAAAGCTGCCCTCCGAACTACTCTAGCTAGCTCGATCTGAGCTACAGCCTTCGAAGCCAGTTCTCCAGCTCGGATACCGTGCGGCAGAGCCGTCCGGCGAACCGCTCGACGAGCTCCCGACAGTCCAGGGTCTCTTCGGTCGTACGAAACAGGAGCAGTCGAGTTGGGCGTCCGTAACTCGCGGCGAGGTCCACCTCGTTGAGCGTACCCCGCTCCCCCCAGACGAAGATCAGGGCTCGGCTACTCAAGACGTTGATGGAGTTGCGGCTCGAAGCGGGATCGATCGGCGCTCCCCGAGACCCGAGGTGAGTCTGGATCGGTATCTCTACGAAGTCGTTCGGGTAACCGACCGGCGCCGATAAGCCCCTGTCGCTCGGCAGGCCCGGGAGCACACCGATGCTCAAGCCCCGGCTCCGACCTTCCGGGTCGGTTTCGACGAAGGCTCGCGCGACCGCTTCCATCGGCAGTCCCCCCCCGCCTGTGAGAAGGTGATAGCCCAGGCGAGCCAAGAGCTCGCCCAGCGGCTGAGCTTCAGCTGTAGAGCATCGACCAGACCCCATGACCCCCACCACGCGACGCCGAGATGCGGAGTCGATCACCCGGAGGTCTCGTCTTTGTTCTCACTCCCCCAAAGGCTCTGGAGCCTCCGCAGCTGTCGACGGACCGGGGTTGCGTCCTCCGAACCAGAAAACAGTGAGAGCAGATTGCGCATCTCCCGGGCGGTGTCTTTTAAGGGGCCCTCGTACTCGGTCCCACGGTGGGAGTGGGAAACCATCTGCAAGAAAGTCTCGGCGTAGTTATCCAAAAGCACGGGCAGCTCGTCTTGGTCGGGATGGACGGCCAGCCGTTCGAGCACCTGAACGACGTAAACCCCCGGGGAGCTCGCACGAAAAGCTTCGTCGTGTCCTGCCCGAAGATTCCACAGCCCCAGCATCACCCAGACCTGGGGTGAGGTGGTCCGGTAGACCGCGGTAGCCTCTGCGGACTGGGCCGCGGCCGTGGCGATGGCCCACACCTGCCCTTCGTTCTGTTCGAAATACTGGTCTGCGAAGTCGGGCTGCCTCTCGATGCGCCCGTCGCCTCCGAGAGAGGGGTTGGCCCAGGCCATCAGCACTGAGCGATTCGAAAGCGCGTAGCTGAGGATCGCCTTGCAGTCGGCGGCCGCCAAGGTCTGTCCCTCGGCTCCGACCCAGAAGATCACCCCTCTTTGCAGGTCTACTCGGTAGCCTGCGTTCTCTGCTCCGTGAGCTTTGAGAAAGCGGTATAGCGATGTCTCTCGATGGTCCATAAGCTTACAGCTGCTCGATCAGCTGGATCATCGGCAGAAAAGTTCCGAGCACGATGAATCCGATCACTATTCCCATAATCCCCAAGATCACCGGCTCGATCAAGGTCGTCAGCGCCTCTAGGCGCATCTCTAGGTCCTCTTCGTACAGCGAGGCTAGCTTCACCAATAGGAACGGGAGCTTTCCGGACTCTTCGCCGAGGTGAGCGATCCCGATGAGTAGAGGAGGAAACCCTCCAGTAGCCTGAAGCGAGGCAGCGAACGACTGACCCTCCTTTATGTCGAGGAGGACCTGATCGAAGTACCCTCTGTAGACAGGGCTTCCGCTGACCTGGCCGGCGTGGCGCAGCACATCGCTCAACAAGAGACCCGACTCGATCAGCGCGGCCATCGTCGACAAAGTCCGACTCAAGATGGCCATCCGAATGAGTTCACCGAAAAGGGGAAGATTTAGCCGAACCCGGTCGTACCACTGGTGGAAACCGGGAAAGCGATCGCCTTGTACGACGATCCGAAACGAGAGCACCCCGCAGACCACTATCCCGAGCGACAGCGCCAGAAGCGCCGGAACGGACGTCGAAAGGTTACCGATCGAGACCAGCACCCGGGTCGGCCAAGGGAGAACAGCACCGATGCTGTGAAACGTCGGCACCATAGAGGGGACGACCACCGCCACCAGGATCCAGAAGACGGCCAGAGCCACCACGCTGATCAAGATGGGATAGGTCAAAGCCGACTGAAGCTTGCGCTTTAGCTGCCACCGCTTCTCGAGCAGTACGGCCAAGCGACGAAAAGTGAAATGGAGCCGGCCCGAACGTTCGGCCGCCTGGCACATCCCAAGGAAGGAGGGGTCGAAGACCCTGGGCCATTTTGCCAAGGAAGCAGAGAGGCTCCTCCCCTCTCGCAGCGATCTCGCTATGTCGAGCATGACTCGATTGAGATACGGGTCCTCGCCCTTCGCCGCCACCTCGAAGCAAGAGGTGAGGGGCAAGGCCGCATCGATCATAACGGCGATCGACTTGGTGTAGACGTGCAGGTTCGCCGATCGGTCTCGGAGCTCTCCTAGACCCTCCCACCAGTCTCGAACCGCGATCTCATCGAGGGACAGCAGGTGCGGAAACTCCAGTAGAAGCTGTTCGCGAGCGGCGTCTCGATCGAGGGCCCGGATAGTCCCCCTTTCGATGGTACGGTCCTCGAGGATGGCCGAGAATCGAAAGGTACGGGCGGCCTCCGCGCGATCACCCTTCGTTTGTAGCATGGGCTGCTTGACTCAACGAGCGATCCGCGTACCGCAGCGTGAGCACGTTGGCGGTCATCGGAAAGCGGATCAGATTATCGGCCACGGACTGGTCATAGATCATAGGACCCGTGATCCCTTGCGATCCCCCTGAGCCAAACCCTTCATTCCAGAGGTACGCATTCGCTTGGATCAGCCCCCCCACCAAGCGGAAATTGTAGAGTCGACCGGAGGATAGGGCTGCCGGAGAAGCTCCGAAACCGCCCCGCACTCTGGGCCGCTCGTCCGAACCCAGCGAGGGCTCTCCGCTACCGTCGGTGAGGCCTCGCCCGGCCAAAATCACAGCATGAACGTCGATCGGTGCGGTCGACTGAGGGTCCACGTAGACGTTCTCGGCGACGATTCCGAGTCCGTGCTGCCCGGTGGGATGGGTCTCACCCCGCCGCAGTACGTTCTGTCGCCCCGGCTCTTGGAGTCCGGCCTGCCCCCCGTCGTAAAACGACAGGAGATCCCCCCGGATATTCACCGTTCGACCCGCATCCGGGTTAGCGAGCACGTAGCGCCCCTCGTAGGTGGAGCCCATGCTGCTCTCGCCGCGCAGGGCTCCCTTCACCACACTGGATCTCAGGTTCACGTTACCGTCCACGTAAGTCACACCGTTGAGGCTCCCTTCGAAGCGGTGCACCTTGCCGTCGAAATCCTGGAAAAGGGTATGCCCGGCACTGGCGGATTCGCCACCCAGCTTCTCATGACCCTCGGTCACCTCGATCACTTTGGCCGTCTTCGGCCCCCCGGGAAGCTCGACCATGAAGGCCCCGGGGTAGGCTCCTGGGTTCGCCTCGTAGGTATCGGGGTCCAGATAGCGGCCCTGCTGGTACTCCTCGGTCCCCTCTTGCACGGGGACCCGAACGTACCGCCCTTCGACCTCTTCGTATCCGATGATCACGTTGCGGTCCTCGTAGTCGGTGTAAGATTCGTAGACCGGAACCTCGTAGTTCTCGGTGCGAGTCCGGGTATCGTAGACCGGCACCTCGCGCGTCATCCCCCCGACGTTTTCGATCCGCACGCCGGTCTGGAAACGCTCGGTCACCGTTCGAGTTCTGGTCTCGGTACCGACCTGGCGCTGTTTGGTCACGGGCACGCCGCTGGTCCCGTAGATCGGAACCGTGACCGGCCCATCCTGCCAGACATCCCTCATGACGATGCGCGGGCGCGTCATCGTCTCCTCGAAGTAGTACGCCTCCTCCGGGATGATCTGAGTGATCTCGTGCACCTGATTCTTACTGCCGGTCACCGACATCGTGATATCGGCGTTGCCCACCACGTAGATCCCGCCGGTGACCTCCGAGCCGTCCTGCGGAAGATAGACGCCCACATCCGAAGGCGGGTTGAAAGGTGGGTTGCTCCCCCCCTGATCCAAGGCAGCGAAGCGCAGGGCGGCGGCCGAATAAGGGAGGTCCACGTGCTCCACCGCCCGCAGATTGGCCCGTCCCCCTTCGATCATCTTATCGTACCGACTGTCGATGGCACCGCTCTCGTTGTAAGGAACCAGCGAGGCGTCGTTGTTCGGCGTGGAGGGTCCCGAAGCCGAACCGACCCCGTAGTAGCCGTTACCGTCCCCGGTCCAGCCGAGGGGGTTATCGCCCGTGAGGGGGCGGGCGAAGGTCATGCGTGCCCGGTTCCCACTAACGAACGATGGGGTCTCCCCGTCCCAGAAAGTCTCCCCGGCGCTCGCGACCTGGAAAAAGTCGTTGGTGTGGAACGGGCCCCGCACGAAGTCTGGCTGCATAACGTACCTGAAGCCCTCCCCCCAGCGATCGATGAAAAGCGCATACTGGGCGAAGCTCTCCCGAGTCACGGTGGCCCGGGCCTCCCGCTGGGGCCTCCCGTCGAACCGCGCGGTAGCCAAGACATCGTACAGATGAGGTCCGTCGTTGTTGACGTCGAGGCGCACCGTATAGTCCCAGTGCTCTCCGAGCTCTATGGGAAGCGCCTCCACGCTAGCATTAAACTCTGCATTCAGCACGGCTTGGTCTAGCACTCGATGGGGGGGCTGGGAACGGATCCATGCCGCGGCCTCTTTCACCCCGGCCTCACAGACGACCTGAGCGGTGATCATCTGCTTAGATTTCAGCGCGGCGTTCAGCTCAGCCGGCAGAATCTTGAAATAGCCGAGAGCCAAAGTGAAGAGCAAAAAGACGAAAAAGGCGGTCAGCAGTAGGGCCTGACCTGCTTCTGAACCCTTCTGTAATCGCATCGTACCGTACATCGAACGCTCCTCCTCGCTCTCCTCTACTGTTGAGAGGCAGCCGTTAAAATCCCATGAATCGTTACTTTCGTCACCCCGTCTGGACGGCGCGGGTCGGGCCGATCGGCGATCGACTCGAAGGTGACTCCCACCGAGTACGGACTGATGAGCGCAAAGCCGCAGCCGCTGAGCTTACTCCCTAGCAGTCGAGGCCCCACATCGGCCATCAGTTCATCGTTGTCGAGCCGGAGTTGATACAGAACCAGCTCCTTGGTCGCCGCCGTGTACCGCGCTTCTAGTCGGACTGCCGGTGGCGCCAACGAAGGCCGAAAGGGGGCTTCGGGGAGATAGCCGGTCCCTAGGTAGTCCTCCCTCGTGGAGATCCGCAATCGGCAGTCGTTGGTGAGGTCGTCAAGATCGTTGTCGAGCACCGTGAAG
>CAZDLH010000031.1:0-11359 GCA_964505925.1 uncultured Burkholderiales bacterium | reverse complement strand
TCTGCCGCCGGATCGCTTCGAGCTGCCGGCTGTGGGTCTGCTCTTTCTGCTCGAGCAGGCTGACCAGGTTCTCCATCTGCTCTAGCTGGGAGTCCCGATCGCCGAGCATCTTCTCTAGCTCTTGGCAGCGCTCTTCAGCGGCCAATCGATTCTGGTCCACCTCTTCCATCTCGTTGTGGAAGTTCAGCAGCCTCGAGCGGGTCTCCATCAGCTGCTCTTCGAGTTCCTGGAAGCGGCTATCGCTGCCCGAGGAGTCCGGGTCGGCGCTCGGATCGCCGCTCAGGTTGGCGACCACGGCCTGGAGCCGCTCGGCTTCGGCTTTGTGGTGGTCTCGCTCGCTTCGGATCTCTTCGAGCGCGGCCAGTTCGCGCTGCACCGACTCCAGCATCTCTTCGAGCTGACTCTGGGCGAAGGTCTGCTCTTCGATGGTGGCTTCGGCGGCTTCTAACTTCCGCTGGAGCTCCTCGTGCTGGGACAGTTCGGCCAAGGCCTGCTCTTCGAGCAGCTCTTTTTGGCTCTGCAGTTCTCGCAGCGTCTCGCTCTGGGAGGCTTCGCCCTGGTCAGCCAACTGTTGGGCCTCTTCGGCCTCCCACAGCTTTAGGAGGGTCTCTTCGAGCTCTCGGTCGCGCTCTTCTAGAGAGGCCCGCTTCAAAGAGAGTTCGTCGGTCAGCCGCTCGGCCTCGGTCCGGGCCTCGGAGAGCTCGGACTCCAGATGCTCGATGCGAGCTTCGAGCTCGGTCCGGTCTTCGTCGCTCAGTTCATGGTCGTCCGGGCTGGCTATCGGTTCACCGACCCGCACCTCGGCGAGCTCGGTTTCCAGATCGGCGACCCGCTGCTGGGATTCCGAGAGCGCTGTCTGCAGCTCGTCGAGCTCGCGCTCCAGCTCTTCGAGCCGGGCTCGGCTCTCGTCGGGTTCGGTCTCCGGGGCGGGCTCTAGCCCGGATAGGGCCGCGGTCGCTTCAGCCTCGGCGAGTTCCGTTTCCAGCTGCTCTAGACTCTTGCGCTTCTCGGCGAGCTCGGCTTCCAGCCGCTCTACCTCGGGCTGGAGGTCCGGGGTCTGGCTGGAGTCGTCGTCGGCCGCTGCGGCCTCCTCGGTTTCGGCTAAGAGCTCCAGCAGCTCTTCATCTTTGATGCGAAGCTCGCTCTGCAGGGCGAGGATCCGGGCTTCGGTCTCCTCCCGGGCCTCCTCTAGGCGCTGTTCGGCCTGGGCGAGCTCCCCTTTTAAGGTCTTTTTCTCTTCCTGGGCCTGATTCAGCTGTTCTCGGGCTTTTTCGAGCTCCGAGGTCGCGCTCTCCCGCTCTTTGGCTTCGGCTTCTAACTGCACCAGACGGACCTCTAAGGCGGCCGTTTCCCCTTGGGCTCCCCGGCTCTTATCGAGCTTTTCCTGGAGGGCAGCTCTGGCTTCCTCGGCTTCGGTCAGGCTCGCTTCCAGCGCCTCAAGCTCGGCTTGACTTAGGACTTTGAGCTCTTCGAGTTCGCTGTGCAGCGAGCGCTCGCGCTGTTCGAGGAGGTCGAACTCGCTCTTTAGTTCGGCCTCGCTAGCTTCGGCTTTGCGCAGCGCGGCCTCGAGTTCGCGCTGGGCCTCGGTCAGCGCCTCGACCCGCTCTAGGGCCTCCCCGTGGGCTGCTCGGGCTTCGGTCGCTGACCGCTGTAGCTTTTCGAGCTCGGCCTGCCGCTCGGTCGCTCGTCCGCGCTCGCCTTCGAGCTCGAGCATCAGTGCGGCGGCTTCGGCGCGGCGCTCGGAGAGTTCGGTCTCGGCCTCCCCTAGGCGCTCTTGTAGCTCTTCGAGCTCCCGGGCGGCCTCGTCGAGCGACAGGCTCAGCTGGCGCGCCGTCTCCTCGTACTCCCGGGCTTCCGAGCGGCGGGCTTTTTCTTGTTCCCGTAGCCGGCTCTTCCCCTCTTGGACCTCCTGCTTGCTCTCCTTCAGAAGCGTCATCGTCTTGGACAGCCGCTCCTGAGCCTTGGCTAAGCTCTGCTCTAGCTGTACTTTTTGTTCGAGCAGGAGCTCCGAGGGGGGGGATTCGACTGGGCTCGCCGCCTCTGCGGCGCTCAGACGAGCCTCTCTCTTGAGCTTTTTGTAGGCGGTGTGAACCTTGTCCAGGTTCTTCTTGAGCACCTCGATGTTGGCTTTTCGAACCTTCAGAAGCTTGGCTGACTTCGCATGTCTTGCTTTGAGCAGCTTTACTTTCTTACGCTCGAGCAGCAGCTTCTTCTTCAAGAGAAGGCTGGTCTTCTGAGGTTTTTTTATCGGCTTGTCGCTCACGGGGTTGATCGGCTCATTGGGGTCCTTCGGACCGATTCCGACGCTCGGTCCAATGGGGGCTGTTCCCTACCTCGCGTCTCCTCCCTCGGAGGAAAAGGCGAGAAATCTCTACTGCTAGGGTTTACGACCCTTGAGATCGGCGTTGCGGCTGAACGGGAGGGCTTCGGTCAGCTCTTCGAAGCGCAGGGTCATCTCCCGGCGCTCTTCGGCCAGATGGTCCCGGAGTAGGGCCGAAAAGTTGGGGTCCCGCAGGCTGTGCAGGGAGTAGACCGGCACCGGTCGGTAGCCCCGGGGGATCTTGTGCATCCCCTGGGCGCCGGCCTCCACTCGCTCGAGTCGGTGCTCGAGGGCGTAATCGATGGGGCGGTAGTAGCAGACCTCGAAGTGGAGCAGGTCGAACTCCTCGATACAGCCCCAGTTCCGTCCGAAGAGGGCTTCGCTCCCCTGGACGTTCCAGGCGCTCGCCACCGGGCGGCCGTCGTTGGCGCTCACCAGAAACAGGACCACCTTGGGTCCCATCCGTTCGGCGAGGTTGCGAAAGAAGGCGCGGTTGAGGTACGGAGCGCCCCACTTCTCCAGGCAGGTCTTGCGGTACATCTCGTAGAGTGCATCCCACTGGGCCTCGGTGGCCTGATCCCCGGTCACCGTTTCGATCCGGAGGGGATGGGCGGCCACCTTCCGGCGTTCCCGGCGGATGGTCTTTCGCCGCCGGGAGGTCAGACGGTCTAAGAAGGCGTCGAAGGACCCGTCGCCGTCTCGGAACCAGTGGTACTGCTCGTCTAAGCGCAGCTGGTACTGGGGTAGACCCCGGGCGGCCTCCACCTCTTCGGGCCCGCAGTAGGTTAGGTGGACCGACGAAAAGTCTAGCTGTTCGGCGGCCTGCAGCAGCCCTTGGAGAAGGGCCCGGCGGGCTTCGAGACGCTCGGCTTCGGACAGGTCGGGGCGCACCAGAAGGCGCGGTCCCGGAACCGGCGTGAAGGGCACCGCCACCTGCAGCTTGGGGTAGTATTCCGGCGGCCGATGCGGGGCGCTGTGATAGGCGTGGGCCCACTGATAGTCGAAGATGTACTCCCCCCGGGAGTGGAGCTTGATGTACAGGGGGGCGCAGGCGATCAGCTCGTCGGTGCCGCGGCGGCGTAGAAGCGCCGGATACGGGATCCAACCGGTGGACCTCCCCACGCAGCCCGAATCTTCGAGGGCGCTCAGGAAGTCGTGGCCGACGAACGGGTTCACCTCACCGGCGCACAGGTCCCACTGCTCCCGGGGCACTCCGCTCACGCCGGGGGCGAAGTGCAGCTCCCAGGAGGGGGTGGTCACAGCCGGGCTCCCGGAGCAGCTACGGATGCGCGAGCAGCGGTGGAGGAGCCGGACGGCTCGCGAGCGCCGAAGCGTCGGGTCAAGCCGACCGACCCGCGGGCAGCGCTGCCTCCACCATCTCACACCAGATGTGCCCCACCGTGATGTGGACCTCTTGGATGCGGCAGACGCGGGCGGAGGGCACCTTCAGGCAGACCTCGCACAGCGGCTCTAGGCGACCACCACCGGCGCCGGTCATCCCCAGCACCCGCAGCCCCAAAGCCCGGGCCTCCTCGGCGGCCCGCACGATGTTGGGCGAGTTGCCCGAGGTGGAGATAGCCACCAACAGGTCCTGGGGACGCGCTAAGGCCCGCAGCTGCTGGGCGTAGATCTCCTCGAAGCCGAAGTCGTTTCCGATGGCGGTCAAAGACGAGCTGTCCACCGTTAAAGCCAGCGCTGGCAGGCTGTTCACCCGCTCGAAGCGGCCCACCAGTTCGGCCGCCAGGTGCTGGGCGTCGGCCGCCGAACCGCCGTTGCCGCACAGCAGCACTTTGCCGCCGGACTCGAGCGTTCGAATCCACAGTCGCCCGCCGTCTTCGATCTGCTCGCGGTGCCGTTCGGCCATCGTTCGTCGGAGTTCGACCCCCTCTTCGAGGGAGCGCGCGATCAGCTCAGACCATGTCATGCCGAGGCCGTTCTCTCCGCCGGGCTCCATTCCTTGGTCGTCGCCTCCGGGGGCGCTGGATGGCGCCCCCTTCACGCTACGGAATCTTCGTGCCGGGGCCAGGAGATTCGCGGAACCCGGTGAAAGGCCCAAGCCCCGGCGGCAGACCGATGTGTTGACTGTCGGGAGAGGGCGATCAGCGCGTCTTTTTCCCGAGTTCCGAGGTAGGACCCAGCGGTCCGGATGGGGCGAGAACTCGAGGCCGCACAGTGGAGGCGCTCGGCGAGCGTCCTCGTGATCGCAGGTTTCTGGGTTCTCTTTACGGAGAGTTGGGTCGAGTTCGCAACATCGGCCCCCCAGACGGGTTGTCTGACCTGTCGCAATGTCGAGAGGTCCATCTAAAAAGGAGGTTCAAGATGAGCTTACAGGTCTATATCGATGGGGAGTTCTACGCCAAGGAGGACGCAAAGATCTCGGTCTTCGATCACGGGCTCTTGTACGGAGATGGTATCTTCGAGGGGATCCGAGCCTACAACGGCCGGGTGTTCCGCCTCGACGAGCATCTCGAGAGGCTGTACCTTTCAGCGCGCGCCATCATGCTCAGCATACCGCTGAACATCGACGAGATGCGAGAGGCCGTTCTAGAGACGCTGCGCCGCAACGATCTCCACGATTCCTATATCCGCCTGGTGGTCACCCGCGGTAAGGGCGACCTAGGGCTAGACCCCCGGAAATGCCCTAAAGCTGCGATCATCATCATCGCCGACTCCATCAAGCTCTATCCGGAAGAGGCGTATCGCGACGGGCTGAAGCTCATGATCGCCTCCACTCGCAAGAACAGCCCGGACGCCCTCTCGCCGCGCATCAAATCGCTGAACTATCTGAACAATATTCTGGGTAAGATGGAGGCCATCAACGCCGGCTGCGCCGAGGCGGTTATGCTCGACCGCCACGGCTATCTGACCGAGTGCACCTCCGAGAACATCTTTATCGTTAAGAAGGACACGCTGTTCACCCCCACCGCCACCGTCGGTATCCTGGAGGGGATCACCCGCAGCGTGGTCATGGAGCTGGCCGAAAAGCTGGGCTACCAGGTGCAGATGTCGTTCTTGACGGCCCACGATCTGTACGTGGCCGACGAGTGCTTCGTGACCGGTACCGGTGCCGAACTGCTGCCGGTGGTCGGGCTGGTGGGGCGCTCCATCGGCACCGGACGTCCGGGCCCGGTGACCAAAGAGCTACTGGAGGCCTTCCGCAACCTCACCCAGACCGAGGGCACCGAGATCTACCCGGCCGCTTCTACGGCGAAGTAGCCTCGGACTACTCTTCCCGGAAGAGCCCCTGATCGGCGAACGAGCAGGGGTCTTCCAGGGGCTCGAGATGGGTCATCACAGAGGTGTTGGGAAACCGTTCCCGCACCTCTTTTTCGATCTCTTCGAGCACGTCGTGGCCTCGCTGAACGGACCACACACCGGGCACTAGAACGTGCAGTGAGAGGAAGCGCCGGGAGGCGGCCTGTCGGGTTCGCAGGGCGTGATACTCGAAACCGATCCGCTCGGCGACGGTCTCGAGCAGCCGTTCGAGATCCTCTTTCTCGGCCGGGGGCCAGGCGCTGTCCATCAGCCCGTGCAGCGATTCGCGGATCATTTTGGCTCCGGCGTACAAGATGAAGAAGGCGAGACCCAAGCCGGCCAGCGGGTCGATCCAGGGGCTGTCGGTGAGCTCGGTCAGAAGGAGCGCTAGCAGGGCCACCCCGGTGGTCAAAACGTCGAGCGTCAGGTGCTGCCCTTCGGCCTCGAGGCTAGGCGAGCGGCGCCGCCGCCCTTCCCGCTTGAGGTAGAGCCCGAGTCCGGCGTTCACTGCGGCGGCCGGTAGAAGCAGCAAGACGGCGCTATCTAAGGCTTCGACGACAGCGGGGTTGAGCAGCCGATCGATGGCGGTGAAGGCGATGGAGATGGAGGCCAGCAGGACCACGCTGCCCACGAAGCCGGCCGCGAAGTACTCCGCCTTGTGGTGCCCGTACGGGTGCTCCTCGTCCGGCGGTCGGTGGGCCCACACCACCGCGATGCTGGCCACTACGGCGGTGGCCAGGTTCACCAGCGATTCGGCGGCGTCGGACAAGACGGCGATCGAGTTGGTGTACCAGGCGGCGACCAGCTTCAGGGCTAGCACCCCCAGGGCCCCCACCAGCAAAAGCAGCGCGAGTCGACCCGAGGTGAGCGAATGCGAGCCGGAGTGCGGGGTGGGTTCTGGCGGAGTGGCTGTCATCTGCTGTTGGCTTTCGGCTCGAAGGTCGAAGCCCCTCGCTCGTCAAACCGCCAGGTATGAGTTTGCGGGCTGAGAGCACAGCGTGTCGGTAACGGCGCTACGAGAAGAGCAGCCGGGTCGCTTGCTGTTCGGACCCGGGTCGCGCCACCGACTGTTCGAGGAGATCGGGGTGCCGGAAGAGGCGCTGACGGTGATCAGCGATCAGCGGGTGGCCGAGGCTTGGCGGTCTCGCCTGTGGCCCCGGGCCCACTGGATCGAGGTGCCCCCGGGGGAGACCAGCAAGTCGATCGAGCGGTTGGCCGAGGTCTGGTCGGGCCTGGTGCAGGCCGGCTGCCACCGCCGTAGTCCGCTGGTGGCCGTGGGGGGCGGGGTGATCACCGATCTGGCGGGTTTCGCCGCCGCCACCTATCTGCGGGGGGTACCGCTGTACTCGCTGCCGTGCAGCCTGTTGGCCATGGTGGACGCCTCGGTGGGGGGCAAGGTCGGCATCGATCTGCCCGAAGGGAAGAACTTGGCGGGGGCCTTCTATCCGGCTCGCATCGTGGCGCTAGACCCGGAGCTTTTGAGTACTCTTGCGCTCGAGCAGTGGGCGGAGGGGATGGCCGAGGCGATCAAGCACGGGGTGTTGGCCGGGGGCGATCTGTGGAGCCGCCTGCAGGACCCGGGTCTGAGACCGCCGCCCGCGGGGGAGAGCCTCACGAAGGAGGCCCTCGAGCTGCTGGCGCGGGTGGTCGAGGTGAAGCTCGAGGTGGTAGCCCAGGACCCGGTGGAGACCGAAGGGGTGCGGGAGCTTCTGAATCTGGGGCACACCTTCGGGCACGCTCTGGAGTGGTGCACCGCCTACGGACTGAGCCACGGTCGGGCGGTGGCCCTCGGGCTCTTGGCCTCGGTGCGCCTAGCCCGTGGCCTCGGACTCTTGCGCGTCGACTTCGAAGGGGAGCTGACGGCGCTGTTGCGCAGCGCTGGACTGCCCACCCAGCTGCCGGCCGAGCACGCCCGGCAGTGCAGCTTGGAGCGGCTCTCGGCGGCCCTGGACCGGGATAAGAAGGCCCGCCCTGGGCACTGGCGCTTCATCGTGCCTCGAGCCCCCGGGCAGGTCGAGGCGATGGCCCTCCAGGGGCCCGATCAGCTGGGCGCGGTGCGGGAGGCCTTCGCTTCGTTGATCATGCCCGCCCCCGGGGGGACGCTCCGATGAGTCGCGCCGTCGCGGCCATCGCGGTTTTAAACGGCCCCAACCTGAACGCGCTGGGGCGCCGGGAGCCTGCTCGTTACGGGCATCGGAGGCTGCCGGACCTAGAGCGCGAGTGGGCCCAGTGGGGCGAGGGTCGGGGCCTTCGGGTGGAGAGCTTCCAGTCGAACTTCGAGGGGGCGCTCATCGACCGGCTGCACGCCCTCGAAGAGGAGGGGGTGGTGGGGGCCGTGCTGCTCAACGCCGGAGCTTTCACCCATACCTCCCGAGCCTTGAGAGACGCCATCGCCTCTATATCGGTACCGGTGATCGAGGTGCACATCACCCACATCGGAGCCCGGGAGGCGTGGCGGCGCGACTCGAAGATCTCCGAGGTCTGCTACGGCTCCATCAGCGGCTTCGGGGCCCACAGCTATCTGCTGGGGTTGGAGGCCGCGGCAGTCCTGCTAGAGCGAGCCGAGGCGCCCGAGGGCCAGCCCGGGGAGGATGGCGATGGCTGAGCTAGTGGGATTTTTGAATCTTCTGAAGCCCCCGGGGATGACCAGCCACGACGTGGTGGCCGCGGTGCGCAGGCTGCTACCCCGGCGCACCAAGGTGGGCCATCTGGGTACGCTCGACCCCAGCGCGGCCGGGGTGCTGCCGGTGGCGGTGGGGCGGGCCACTAAGCTGATCTCATTGTTGCCGGACCTGGGCCCGGAGATGAAAGGGTACCTGGCCGAAGTACAGCTGGGGTGGACCACCAGCACCGACGACCTAGACGGTGAGCCGCTGGAGCCCCCGCTGAGCCCGGAGCGGGTGCAGCGGCGTCTCGCGGCGCTCGAGGGCTGTCCACGGGAGGTGCTAGAGCGTCGTCTCGCCGGCTTCGAGGGGGGCATCGAGCAGGTGCCGCCGCAGGTCTCGGCGCTGAAGGTGGACGGCGAGCGAGCCTACCGCAAGGCTTTCCGAGGGGAGCAGGTCGAACTGCCGCCACGATCGGTACAGGTGCAGCGCTGCCGCTTGGTCTCGGGGCTGGATTCCGAGGCTCGTTTCCGCTTCGAGCTGCACTGCTCTACCGGCACCTACGTCCGATCGGTGGCCCGGGATCTGGGTCGACAGCTGGGCCTGGGCGGCTGCCTTTCGTTTCTGCTGCGCACCCACAGCGGCGAGTTCGAGCTGGCTTGGGCCCTGACCCTCGAGGAGCTCCGGGCCCAAGGGGTCGCCGCCCATCTGCGCCCGGAGTCCGAGCCGTTCGTTTCGCTGCCGCTCTTAAACGATCTGGAGCTGCACCAGAAGGGCCAGCGCGTCCCGTTGGGTCCGAAGGCCCACGGGGACCGTTTCCGAGCCCCGGGCGGCCTGCTTCGCCGAGACCCAGAGAGCCCGCAACAGGCCGTGGTGGAGGCCCTCTTCGGCCGAGGACCGAGCTGATGGGACTCCGCTTGCGAAGTCAGCTCATGATCATCTTCGTGGGTCTGATCAGTATAGCGCTAGCCATCGTGGCCTACTTCAATATCGGCGTGTTCCGGTTGTCGTTTTTGGCCGACGAAGAGCAGCGTCTGCGCTACACTTCGGCCCGGGTCGCCGACCTTATGCTGCGCGACTTCGACCCCTTCGCGCTCACCTCGCAGTCCTCCGAAGAGCCGCCGACGCAGGCCCCCGAGGAGCCGTTCGAGGAGCCGCCGACGCAGGCCCCCGAGGAGCCGTTCGAGGAGCCGTTCGCGGAGCCACCGACGGAGGCCCCCGAGGAGCCGTCGATGCCCGGGGAGGCCCCGGGGACCTCGTCGCGTCTGCTGGAAGCGCCCGACGTGCCCGGCTTGCGCTACGTCGAGCTGTGGAGTCCCGAGGGGCTGGTGATGTTCCGCTCGGGTCCGGTCAGCGAGGAGCTCCCCGGCAAGGAGGTGCTGCTGGCCCAGCTGCGCTACCGGCCCACCCCCCAGCATCTGTTCTGGGACCGCAGCCTGGTGTCGCACAATCCGCGCTTTCCGTACCGCGAGCAGATGACCGACGAGCAGGCCGATTCGTCGGGCGCCGTCACCTACGAGTATCTCTACCCGGTGTTCGAGCCGTACGGTCCGCCGTCGGAGGAGGGCGTTCGCCTGAGGGCAGTGCTGCATCTTTCGTTTCAGGTAGAGAACCTGTCCCGGCGTATGGGCCTGGTGGTAGGGGGCAACGTTCTGCTGGCGGTCACCTTCTTGCTGACCTCCCTGATGGCCGTGCGCCTGTGGTCCCAACACGCCGTGCAGCGGCCGCTGGAGGGGCTTCTCGAGGGGATGCGCCAGCTCGATACGGGCGCCCACGGTCGCGAGCTAGCCAGCAGCAACGAGCTGATCAATCTGTCCCAGACGCTGCACTCGCTGGCCCTCGAGCGTCTGAAGTACCAGCGGGAGCTCGAGCAGCTCAACCGCGATCTCGAGGCCCAAGTGGAAGAGAAGACCAAAGAGATGAAGGAGTTCTTCAGCCTGGTCACCCACGATCTCCGCATTCCGCTGGCCGCTATCCAGGGCTACTGCGATCTCCTCAAGCGCAAGCCGGAGCAGCTCAGCGAGCGCCACCTGACCTACGTGCAGCGGGCCTCGACCGCCAATAGCCACGCCCTGGAGCTGGTGCGGAACCTGCTCGAGGCGATGAAGATCGAGTTCGGCACCTTGGACCCGGTGATGGAGACCTTCGACTTCGCCGACCTGGCCGCCGAAGTGAGCCACGAACTGAACGTGGACGAATCTCTGCCCCAGGTGTGCTTGGCTCCTCCGGCCGACGGCTCCTCACCTTCGGTGGAGGCGGACCGCACGCGCATCAAGCGCGTGCTCATCAATCTTTTGTCCAACGCCCAGCAGCACGCCAAGGAGACGCCCGAGGTGACGCTGCGCTGGAACCCCCGCCCAGGCATCGGGCTAGAGGTGGGGATAGAAGACCGCGGCCCCGGGATCCCGGAGGCTCAGATAGAGCGGCTGTTCGCCAAGTTTTCGCGCATCGCCGACCACGGTCAAAACCCCGGCGGGCTCGGCTTGGGGCTCTACATCGTGGCCCGCATTCTCGATAGCCACGGGCGCAAGATCCGGGTGCAGAGCAGTCCCGAGGAGGGGACGGTGTTCTCCTTTTCGCTGAAGCTTGTCAACACCGACGCCTGAGCACCCGACGTTCGATAGGCCGTCGCGACAGCGGGCCGCGAGGGTTCGTCGCTCTCGGGTGGAAGAGCTTCTCTATGAGCCCACCCTCCACAAGGGAGACCATCCGACTGGTCATCGCCGATGACATTCCCCTCTTTCGGGAGATGCTGGTTCATACGCTGGAAGAGGAAGACGATATCGAGATCGTGGCCCACGCGGCCAACGGACTCCAAGCGGTGGAGGCGTGCCGCCGCTACGCCCCCCATATCATTCTACTCGATGTCGAGATGCCGGAGATGAACGGGGTGGACGCCACCCGGGCGATCGTGGCCGACTGCCCTCAGACCCGGGTGGTCATCCTCACCGCCTACGAAGACGATCACTTGATCCTAGAGCTGATCCAAGCCGGCGCCACCGGCTACCTGGTGAAGGACACCCACGTCGACGAAGTGGTGAAAGCGATCAGGGTCGCCCACGGCGGAGAGTCTTTGATCCAGCCCCGCGTGGCCCAAAAGATCCTGAAGATGATGGTGCGCCTTCCGACCGCCGAAGAGGCCTCCACCAAGGTGAACCCCAGCGTGCTCGAAAAGCTGGAG
>CAZDLH010000030.1:0-11418 GCA_964505925.1 uncultured Burkholderiales bacterium | reverse complement strand
GGGGTACCGCCGATGAGATCGAGAAACTCTTCTTGCAGGCAGGCCTACCGGAGAACGTGTTCCGCCACCTTAAGGTCTCTCACGAGGTGGCCGAAGCGTTGATCGAGCACTCTTTGGTCCGGGGCGTGACCTTTACCGGGAGTAGCCGGACGGGAGCTCGCATAGCCAGTCTGGCTGGTAAAGCCTTGAAGAAGACCGTCTTGGAGATGGGCAGCAATGATGCTTACTTGGTACTAGAGGACGCCGACCTCGAGCTCGCCGTGAAGATGAGTGTGGAGGGGAGGTTCAACAACTGCGGTCAGACCTGCGTGGCGGCCAACAGGTTCGTTGTGGTAGAGAAGCTGTACGACGAGTTCCAGGACGCCTATCTCGAGGCGCTCAGGAAGTTGAAGATGGGCGATCCTACCGACAGCGAGACCGATATCGGGCCGATGGCTCGCAAGGACCTTCGGAAGACGCTCCACGGCCAGGTCACCGAGTCGGTGAGTAAGGGAGCGAAGCTCCTTTTGGGTGGAGAGCTGCCCGAAGGGCCAGGCAACTTCTACCCTCCCACGCTGCTAGGGGATGTGAAGCCGGGTATGCCCGCCTACGATGATGAACTGTTCGGGCCGGTGGCCTCCCTCATTCGAGCTGACGACGATGAGCACGCTCTACAGATCGCCAACGACTCGGTTTACGGTCTAGGCGGCGGTATCTTCTCTAAGAATCAGTCGGCAGCCATCGAGATGGCTCGAACCCGGTTCGATACCGGCATGGTCAACATCAACGGATACAACGTCGCCCAGCCGCATCTGCCTTTCGGCGGGGTAAAAAATAGCGGCTACGGCCGCGAGCACGGCGGGTTTGGGGTCCGAGAGTTTGTGAACATCAAGACTCTCATGATCGCAGACGCCTAGCCATTAGGAGCTGTTCAGGCTCTACTTCGAGTAGATAGCCGCTCCGGCGCTGCCGGGGCGGCTCTTTGCGTTGGGTGGAACTCCCGTGGGCGAAAGAGCTGGACCGAGCGGTAGCTCGTAGCCCGAGCGACGGAGGGCTAGACCTTTTAGACCACTCCCGCAGAGGCCGCTCGGTGGGGATCCCGCCAGAGCTCTCCGAAGCGCTAGGCATGATAAAACCCTCGTCAGTTCCGACTCCCCAGTCCTCAGAACCGCTGGAGCCTTTTCGAGGAGCGCCGAGCGAGGCCGCTCGAAAGGTACTCCATGAGCGTTTCGGATTCACCGCATTTCGGCCGGGTCAAGCTGAAGTGGTGGAAGCTCTGCTAGTAGGGGAGAGCACCGCGGCGGTCTTCCCGACCGGCTCGGGCAAGTCGTTGTGCTATCAGCTCCCCGCTCTGCTTCTCGAAGGGGTCACCCTGGTCGTGAGCCCGCTGCTGGCCCTGATGAAGGATCAGGTCGACGCTCTTCATCGTCGTGGGATTCCAGCGGCGCGCCTCGACTCTAGTCTTTCGGCTGAAGAGTATCGGGAGGTGTTGGCGGCAGCCAGGTCGGGGACGTTACGCCTACTCTACGTGGCCCCGGAACGGTTCTCTAATGAGCGCTTTCGCCGCTCTTTGAGTCAGATCGATGTCGCGCTCTTCGCGGTCGATGAAGCCCACTGCGTCTCCGAGTGGGGACACAACTTCCGCCCGGACTATCTAAAGCTCGCCTCTTTTGCTCGGGAGTTCAAGGCCCAGCGGATCCTAGCCCTAACAGCTACCGCGACCCCCAGAGTGCTGACCGATATCTGCCAGACCTTCGAACTGAGCCGCGCAGTGAGGACCCCGTTTCACCGACCGAACTTGAACCTGGTCACCCGTCACGCGATTCGCGCCGGACGGAAGCTCGAGCAGCTCCAGGAGGCTCTCGCGCGCCCAGAGGACCGCCCTGCGGTGGTCTACGTCACCTATCAGAGGTCGGCGGTCGAGGTCGCGGAGATCCTGGCCGCTGGAGGCCTCAACGCTCGCCCGTATCACGCCGGCCTACCCGACGAGGTGCGAGCCGAGACCCAGGAGCTATTTCTTCAAAGCGACGACGAAGTGGTGGTGGCCACCATCGCTTTCGGCATGGGGATCGACAAACCGAACATCCGCAGCGTGATCCACCTGGATCCCCCGAAAAGCCTCGAGAACTACGCCCAAGAGATCGGTCGAGCCGGTCGCGATGGGGGTCAGGCTCAGTGCCTTCTGCTGTACCATGGACCGGACCGGATCCCGCTCGAGAACTTCGTCTACGGAGATACGCCGAGCCCGACCGCCGTCGATGGGCTCGTACGGGAGCTGTTCGACGGCCGAGAAGAGCTAACCCTGAACCTGTACGGCTTGAGTTCGGCTCACGACCTCCGTCCTCTCGTCTTGCGCACCCTGTTAACCTATCTGGAGCTCGATGGTCTACTGGAGGCCCGAACCCCCATCTATGAGACCTATCGCTTTCAGCCTAAAGCTCCGTCTAAGACGATCCTGGCGCAGTACTCCGGTGCGGAGCGCACATTTCTTACCGAAATCTTGAAGCGTTCCCAGAAGAAACGGATCTGGTTCGACATCGACCTAGAAAGGACAGCGCGGGAACTGGGCCGTTCTCGCGACGAGGTGGCCGGCGCTTTAGATCGGTGCGCAGAGGACGGATGGCTCGAACTGAGAGCGTCTGATCTGAGATACCGATATCGGGTGCTCGCCCCCCCAAACTCAGAAAACGAGCTCGAACACCTGATTCATAGCCTATACCAGCGAACCCTATCTCGGGAGAGGGGCGAGATCGAGCGTCTCGATCAGGTCGTGAGCTTCGTCTTTTCGAAAACCTGCCTGGCAGCTCAGCTCTCCGGGCACTTCGGAGAGACTCTAGAGGAGCCGTGCGGCACTTGCTCGGTCTGCTGCGGAGAAGGTGTAGAGCAGCGCGCAGCCCAGAGCACGAACGACCAGGCTCTCGAGGCAGAGCCCCCTCCACTGCCCCCTGGGATCACCGATCCTCGACTCGCTGCCCGGTTTCTGTGCGGGGTCGGCTCTCCGGCCCTGACCAAAGCTCGCCTGACTCGCCATGCGGCCTTCGGATGTTGGAGTCGCTTCCCGTTTACTCGGGTCTTAGAACGGGTGACGCCTCTGTTCACGACGAGTTCATAGTTGGCAACATCGTTAACATCTCGGTAACTTCTTCGGGGGTTTTTTCTGCTGCTCAGGCTCTATTCTAGGATTAAGAATCGACTAAGGAGCTTAAATGGCGTTCTCACCCCTCGGACAGTTTCAGAACTTCGGGTCTCCATCCGGCCAGCAGACGGGAGGCTTCCCCGGCTTTGGCACTCAGAATCAGCCGATGCTGCAGATGATGCAGATGATGATGCAGATGATGATGGGCATGATGGCCCAACAGATGGGGGGGATGGCAAACCCGGCTATGGGTGGCTTCTCGCCGATGCAGAACCCTGGTTTCGGGGGACCGGCCGCGATGGGAGCTCCCGGGTGTGGCTGCGGCCCCATGGGTGGGTCCCCGGTAGCCCCGTTTCTCGGCCAAGGGCCCGGAGGGTTTCCCGGACAGCCCGGAATGGGAGCCCCCGCTTCGGGTGGAGCGCCGTCCGGTGGTGGAGCCCCAGCGACGGGCGGGATGCCCCCTTCGCCGATGGGCCCTGCAGGCAACGTCGGGAACGTCAATGTGGAGCGCTTGGTGGCAGCGCTGCCGCAAGGTAACCAGAACGCAGCGCGGCAGCACTTCCCCCACATCGTGGCTGAGGCCCAGAGCCAAGGCGTTCAGAACAAAGCTCAGCTCGCTTACATTCTGGCCACTACGGTACACGAATCGGGAGCGGGTGCCCACATGGAAGAGTTCGCTTCGGGGCGGGCTTACGAAGGGCGTCGGGATTTGGGTAACACTCAAGCCGGCGACGGGGTTCGCTTTAAGGGGCGAGGCTACGTTCAGATCACCGGGCGCCGCAACTACGGCGACTGGTCTCGCCGCCTAGGGGTAGACCTCGTCGGTAACCCCAACCAGGCAAAAGATCCTCGGATCGCGGCGAAGATCCTCGTGGGCGGTATGAAAGACGGGACCTTCACCGGAAAGAAGCTCGACGACTACATCAACGACGGTCGCACCGACTTCCAGAACGCTCGCCGTATCGTGAACGGGACCGACAAGGCTGGCACTTTCGCTCAGACCGCGCAGCGCTTACTGCAAGCGATGAACTAAGAGACCGGGGCGGGGTCGATGTAACCTCTCTGCCGGCGCGATCAGTCTCGATGTGAAGGGAGTGGCTGGCGGCTGGGGAAAGAGCGGTGAATTCGCTCTTTGGAGGTCAACTGTGCGGCTACGAAATCTCGTCTTGATCCTAGCGGCGTTCCTACTGCTGTTCGCGCCTGGTTGCGGTAGCGACCGGGAGATGCTCGTCTTAACGCCGCCACCCGACCCGATCTCTCCCAGCCCCACGCCCGACCCCCCGCCTTCGGCTCAAGAGCAGATCCATCGAGAGATGGCTCAGAATCCAGCGCTCGCTCTTAAGCTGGTTCCGGTGGGCCACCTCGACGATCTCGTCTCTCATGACGGATCGCTCTCGGCGCAAGACGACCCCGATACGATCCTCCTCCAGGTCGCCGACCTTCAGACGGACTACGAGACGCTCTTCGGTAGTCTGTCCGAGGAGTTGGGTGTGACCCTCGCCACGAAGGAGGTCCAAGACAACATCGATTTTATCAAGAACGATGAAGCCACCGGGGGGTTCGACCTGGTGCAGCAGCCGATCCTCAATAACCCGTTGGGGGTCGAGCAGGTGGCTTTCCGGGCCGTGAACTACGACACCACAGCGCCACTCCCTGAAGGAGACCGGAGCTTCTCGGTTTCGGGCGGGCTTCTGATGCCCGTAGGCGTCGACAAGACGCAGCTCAAGGGCGTGGTCGTCTACTTCCACGGGACCACCTTTAGCAAGTCCCAGGTGGGGTCCAACTTCGAGAATCCGGAAACCCAGCTCTGCGCACAGATCTTCGCTTCCCAGGGCTACGCCGTAGCTATCCCCGACTACATCGGGCAAGGTAGAGACTGGCAGACGGTGCACCCCTACGTTCTCTATCCGAGGGCATCGGCTCAGACTGCGGTAGATATGCTGGCAGCCGTGGAGCCCATCCTGAAAACCCAGTACGGACTGGTCGACGGGGATCCCGCCCTCAAGCTCTTTTCGGCAGGCTACTCCGAGGGGGGAGCATACTCTCTTTGGTTCAACAGCTATCTCTCAGAAGACCCGGCCAGACTGGATCCGAGCTACCGGTTGGTGCACTCTGTGGGCATGGAGGGAGCTTACAGCACCTCGCAAGTCACTTACGACTACCTGTTTCAGAGCGTGAGCCTACAGAACGGAAATCCGTTCGGGGTCCAATCGCTACTGCTGGTGAACATCGTGAAGCCGATCCTGAGTGCCGATGCCTTCCTCTCTTATGCCACCTACTCGATGAACTCCGATTTCGGGAAGGTCTTCAACCAGAACTTCTTCGCCATGCAGGCGACTCCACCAGTACCTCAGATCCTTTGTGATGTGGGCGGCCGACAGATGACCATCGCCGAGGCTTTCGCTCAGCCCGGCACCGACATCTCTGCCCAACTCGTTTTCTCCGGTTTAGGTAAAGCCGGTAACGGAGCGCGCTACCCGGGTCCCTTGCTACTGCGGAGCTCCACCGCAAACGGCATCGAGCCCCTCGTCTCAGCGGCCATATTCGATCCCGACATGATGGCGGACCTCCAAGCGGTACTCCAGGCAGCCGACGTGGATCTGAGCGCCTGTGACGACGGTTCGGTGACCATCATCACCCTCGACGCCGACTCGGTGGTGGTCCCTCGAAACTTTGACCACCTCTTGCAGCGCTTCCCCGACAAGATCCGTAGCGCGATCCAGATCGACCATACCGGCCTGGTGACGGTGTCGCCCTTTAGCTATATTTTCGGCTGGGCGTACTGGCAGCCGATCGACCACCTGCAAGCCCCAACCTTCCAGTTCCTCTACGCTTTGAACACCTTCAACGAGCTGTAGAGAGCTTAAGGGCGAGGAGAACCTTCCTCTCGAACGAGGAGCCAGATCGCGTGAATCATTCCTGGTATGGCGCCGCAGAGCGTGAGCAGACAGTTGATCCAGAAATGCATTCCGAATCCCACCTTGAGAAAAGCGGCGACGGGGGGTAAGAAAATCGCTAGAAGTATGTGTAGTATCGTCATATCTCCATATTCGGGTCTACGACGACGCTGCGCACTATCTCACGGTACGGAGATGGGGTATCCGATCGGACCGGGGTGGGTTCGTTCGGGCTCGGAGAGGAGGGGCGTTTCGGTTCTCGGGCAGCTCGTCGGGTTTGTAAACATGCTTCGCGCTCGTTTTTTCAGCGTAAGTTAACCGCAGGGGGGCGGAACCCCACGGGACGGTGGTTTATAATGAGGACAGCAACCCACAGCCCACCGAGTACGGTGAATTAAGCATAGGAGAACCGAGTCTATGATCCTCATATATCGCCCCAGACAGTTTCCCATCGATGTCCTCGGACCCAGCCGTTGTCGCGAAAGATTTCAGCCCGTCTGTTCGCTACCGTTTCGGTACGGAGGGCGAAGCTGCAACGCGAACTACCCCTGTGGAAGTGAGGAGGCGGTAGACCCCCGACGAAACCCGCCCTACCCGCCAGAGCCTCAACAGGGGGTCCTCGACCGACGCACATCTCGAAACAAGGCCGCGTAAGGCTCCGGGTCGAACTTATCCTCTAACGGGTATGAGGCGGCCGCATCGCTGTCGGGTGCGGCTGCCCAGCTTTCGAATCGAGCTCTCCTTGCGAAGGGTGTTTTTGAAACGTGATCGTCTCATCTAAGGTGTTGTCCGGCGGTACACTGACCGGCCAATTTGTCCAGCATCGCATCCGCTCAGAGGCGCTCGACGACGAACGCACAGTCACCGTACGACTCCCGGACCGATACCGACCAGAGACCGAAGACTACCCCGTCGTCTACCTCAAGGACGGTCAGAACATGTTCGACCGGCGCACGGGGTTCGCTGGGGAAGAGTGGGGTGTCGATGAGACGGTCGAGAGTCTCAGCGCTTCGGGCGCACTCCCGGAGGCGATCCTAGTAGCCATCGATAACGGCGGGGCGCGCAGGCTCGACGAATACAGCCGAGTCGCTGACCCCCGGCACGGGGGCGGAGCCGGCGACGCCTACGAAGCGTTCATCGTGGAGGAGCTGCTCCCAACGATCGAGCGAAGGTATCCGATCGACCCCGGGCGGCGAGCGCTCGTCGGTAGCTCTATGGGTGGGCTGGTCTGCTTATCTTTGGGGCTGGGCCAACCGGGACTTTTCGCCGCAGTGGGGGCGCTCTCTCCTTCGGTCTGGTGGGCGGAGGCAGAGATCGCCGATCGCATTCTCGAGACACCGAGTACGGAGTGTCCACGACCGAAGATCTGGCTGGACATGGGTACCGAAGAAGGCAAAAGTGACGCCTTTGGACAGCGGACCTTAGCAGACGAAGGATTCGGTCCACGACCGACGGGGGAGAACGGAGTTTCCGATGTCCGGGACCGAACCCGAGAGTTCGGGGAGGCCCTGCTTAGTCGTGGTTGGGTTCTAGACGAAGACCTCAGATACCATGAGCCTTTGGGAGCGACACACCAAGAGAGTTCCTGGGGTGCCAGGATCGGGGAAGTCCTCACCTGGCTGATCGCTGAGCCCACTTAGAGAGCTCATACGTTTTTCTTGGCACGAAAGGGTAGGGAGCTTCGAATAAGAAGTAGTCGACGGATTACTGAAAGGGGGTCCATTTGGATGTCGATCTCTAGAAACCGAGCAAAACAGCTCTGCACCGCCTCCGAGTACGCTTTCGTCGAAGAGAGTTTCGCCCCACCGGTCAACCGTTTAAACATCGGGGAACTGAAGCAGCGTATCAGCCTAGTACGCCGTCTGCGGGATAAGTTCCGCGACCTCGAGCAGCGTCAGGCGGGAGAGGCCAAGGGCACCCGTGAACCCAGTGGCGCTCGTCCCGCCAGTGGCCACGCCGGAACCAGCGCTAAGGTGGCTCTCTTCCAACAGACGATAGCGCGCTATGAGAAGCGCCTAACGGTCTTGGAAGAGCGCGAGGCCAAAAAGGCCGAAGCCAGCTCCTAAAGGCGCTCGGAGCCTGTCGGGCTCCACCGCTTACGGCTCGATTCGGATGGTGACCCAGGCCCGGATCAACAGGGCCTGAGCCAGCTGCAACGGAGCTCCGAACCCCGCTGATTCGATGAGCGCTTCGAGTCGGCGGGGCGCTATGATCGATACGTACTGTAAGAGTCCTTGGCGCAGAATCTCCAACTGCTCAGGCACTACTTGCGAGTCGGACATCGCTTCGAACCAGCGATCCACAATGGCCTCCCCTTCCGGAGCCTTCAGATCGGCGCTGAGATCGGCGATCAGAAGCGGGGCCTCTAGCTTGAGCCGTTCTGCGATCCCTCGAAAAAAGCTGCACCGGTCCTTGGGCTTTAGCAGAAACTGCGAGACCAACAGCGAGGTCGCTCCGTCGAAGAGCTCGCCGGCTGGGAGCTCCTCAATGAAGCCGTGGAACAGAGTGCAGCGCTCGGTGAGCCCAGCATCGCAACACCGGCTCTGGAGTTGGCGTAGCATCGGCTCGGACGGCTCCACGGCTACGAATCGCCAGCCGGGATGTTTTGCGGCGAGATACTGAAGCTCGAGACCCGTCCCGGCCCCTACGATCAGAACTCGGGCCTCCTCCGGCAGTCCGGCCAAAGAGGCGTCGGTAACGAAATGGAGTAGCTCCCGGATCGGAGCCATCTTCACGTACCTCGTATCGTACTGCTGGGCGTGCTCCTCATTGAAGAACACAGAGGGATGAAGCTGCATAGGTGAGGATTCTCTTTTCGCTCGTTTAAGATCGAAAAGATATAGAACCGAACCCCCACCGATCCCTCTGCACACCCCAAAGAGATTTCCCCCACCCGCCACACAGCCCGCGAGATCGCGCGGGGTGGTGGGGGAAGCTGGCTATTCGAAGCGGGTGTGGAACTCCTCGAACGACTTTTGCATATCCACCAACCCCTTCGCTAGCTGCGGTAGCTCCGTCTCTTTCTCGTAGCCGCGGACCGATCTGACGAACGGAGCCAGCCAGGAGTGGAGCGCGTCGTGCGCCTTGCCCTGCATCGTGCAGCTGGAGATGAGCTTTCCGACATCGCGGTTCAACTCTTCAGCCACTTTACGATGCTCGACCAAGGTCCGCGCTTGGGCCGAATTCACGGTTGCTTCGAGGCTATGCAAGTGGACCATCATCGCAGGTTCGATGCGATAGCGTTCGGCGGGCTCGGCTTGGGCGGGCGGGCCCGAGGCCGCTAGGGATACGAGAAATCCGAGGGCGAGAATGAGGGAACCGTACCTAAGCTTTTCCATAGACACCTCCAGGCACTCTAGGCTCGCTCGTCTTCGTGGCTCGAGGTGCGTTTCCATCGTAGCCTTCGCAGAGCGAGTCTGAACGGTCGACCGAGGGCAAGTTTAGAGCGCCTCAGTGGTTCGAGCATAGGGGCGTTCAGGCGCACGCTCCTTGATGCAGATCAAGGGAATGAGACGGTGCTCATCGGCTGGCCGGCTCTTCGCCGGGGCTTCGGAAGCGACGGGCTCGGTGTTACGCGCTCTGGTGCTACCTGGAGTAAGCGGTGCGACCTATGTGGACGGTGTCGCACTCCTGGCACTGCCACTCCATACCGCTCCACCTGGGTGTCGGTTTAGAGGAGAAGGAGGGGGTAGGCGTCTCGCCGGTGAGGCACACCGAGCACGAGTTCCAGCGGTCCGGCTGGAGGCGAGGAGGTTGAAACTGAGGCGCTGCGACCGAACGCTGCGCCGATTCCACGGTGACCTCGTGCGGGGTCTTTTCGCTGGCGCCGAGATTCGCTTGGTGCCAAGGAGCCTTGCTATAGAGCGCCAGACTCGCGAGTAGAAAAATGTGAGCTAAGAGATGGAAACGCATAGTTTAACTATATCGCGGTTTGCTCGGCTTCCACAAGGAGTTTGAAGAGACCCGGAGATATTGACTACCCGGTACCCCCCAGCGCCGCTCCTTCACGGACTAGATCTCATCCGCCGTAACACAACCCCTAGCTTAGGGTCGAGCGCGAGCTTTAGGGGCGGGGTCGGTTGCGATGTGCGCTGCTACTACAACCGGCGCCCCTCACTTAGGGGCGAGCTCGAGCTGCGGAGGCGGGCTCGAGCTGCGGAGGCGGGCTCGAGCTTTAGCGTGGAGTCGGGCGCGGTGTGCGCTGCTACTTCAGCGCCCCGAGCTTTAGGGGCGAGTTCGAGCTACCGGAGGCGCCTACGGAGCGGAATCGGAGATTCCGGCAGCGGCTGGCTCGAATAGCTCGATAGTGTAGTCGAGCAGTTCGGCTCCCCCGAGCTCACCGTGGCCAGGCACCACGAACTTCACCTCGGGGTAGGCGTTCTTGATCCTCGTCACCGTCGCCGACCAGGCCTCCGGGGCGCCGTCCTCGAGGTACCCTTCGTCGGCACCTTGAGCTTTAAGTAGGCAGCCGCCGAACAGCACCTTCTGCGTCGGCAGGTAGGTCACGATGTTGTCGAGCGTGTGACCCGGGCCGAAATAGCCGATCTCGACGGGCAGTGACCCCACTCGCGTCTCGAGGCGCAGATCGAAGCCGACCTTCGGCTCTATCGCCCCTGTCGAGCGCGCGATCCCTTGGGTCTTCAAGCTCGAAAAAGAGGTGGCCCCGACCGCCTCAAAGGCCGGTAGGCCGCCCATCGCATCCGCGTGGAAGTGGCTCACGACCACCCCCGTAACGCGCGCTCCCAAACGCTCCTCGACGGTCTCAATGAGGAGCCGAGAGAGCTCTTCGTTGGTGGGGGTGTCGAGCACCAGCGCCTCACCCTCGGAGACCACCACTAAACCGTTGCAAGAGACTCGCCCAAAGCTCTCCGTATCGAGCCAAGAGCGGTGCAGATAGACCGAATCCTGCAGCTTCACCAACTCGAGATCGGGATGGCTCAACACCGATTCCGTCTCGGCACTAAGGGATAAAGTCGTGAGCACAAAAAGTAGAGCCAGAATACGATATATCATCTCACCGAATCTGTTCGAATAAAAGGACCCCCTTCCCCCTCCTCGGGCAGAGTAAAGCGAACTTCATCTCGCCTCCAAGCCAGGCCCCACCGGCATCACGGCCCCCGAACCCCCGGCAGCGCTGCACCGCCACAGCGTACAGGCATGGTGGCCATCGCGGGGCTCGCGGTTACAGTCGGTGTCGTGGGCGTTGGAGGCATCGCTGGCGTGACGGGCGTTGGGGGTGTTGCCGGCGCAGTCGGCGTGGTGGGCTCGCTAGGCATTAGGGACGCCGCGGGCTCGCGGTTGCAGTCGGTGTCGTGGGCGTTGGGGGTGTCGCCGGCGTGACGGGTATTGCCGGCGTGGTGGGTTTGATGGACGCTGCTTTGGCTGCGGCCCAGTGCGGTCTGCTGG
>CAZDLH010000029.1:0-11438 GCA_964505925.1 uncultured Burkholderiales bacterium | reverse complement strand
TCATGGCCGTGCCTTTGCTCTCGACCTTTGAAACCCTTGAAAAAAGCAGCATCAGCGAGCGGGAGAGCGGCTGTCTTTATCCACCCCGAAGGGTCAGCGAAACAGCGCCCCCGGAGGGCTACGGCTAGCTGTCGGTCCAGGCTTGGATGGCGGGGCGCTCCTTCGGTGCGTTCCCGAGCGGGTTCACCGAAAAGAGCCCGGGCGGCCCGCCGAGCGGCGGGGTTGGCTTCTGCTGCGCACCCTCGGAGTCGTCGTGGCCAGGCTGGCCCGAGGCCCCTTCAGGCCTTGAAGAATCGGTGGAGGGGGCGGTGCCCGCCTCGTTGCTCCCTTTGGCCGCCGACGGCGGTAAAAACGGCGACGTGCCTGTGGGGATGGGCACAGACTTACCCTCGACCTGCTCGCTCTTGGCCTGGCCAGTCAAATTCAAAGCCGCCCGGATCCCTGCACCGCGAACCCCGTGGGGGGAGTGGGCCGGTGAATTCGGGTAGGGTGCGCGGGGAGCCAATCTTCGCGGGAATGGGCCGTTCCAGGCAGATGGGGGTGCCGCTGCGGGGGGATCGTCTTTCGTCTCATCGGACATAGGCTCATGGTAGCACGGTCGTTAGCTCGCTGAAAAGGGGCGCCACGGATCGCTTATCTTGCGTGATGAGCTTGTGCGCCATAGGGGCTATCAGCGCGCCCAGGCTTTTCAGGTTTACGGGATGAGATCGAGCTGGCGACGCAAGGCTTGGAAGTCGTAGCGCTCCCGTCTGGGGAGGCTGCGCTCTTTGAACTCGAGCTCCTTGAGCAGGTCGTTGAGGTGGGTGCGCAGGGCCGGATCGGCGGCCGCTCGGCGCGGGGTTACCCCGCCGAGTTTTTCGTTCGGCTCATCGGGCCACTGCGCAAAAAACGTTCTCTTGAAGGCCAACAGGTCTTGGCTGCTGGCGCTGGAGGTCGAGGGCGCCTCTAGCTTCTCTTGGCGACGCTCGAGGTGCTGGGCCCCGAGCTCACCTTGAAAGCGCTCCCTCCAGCGATCGGCGGCCTCGACCGACGGAGTGACGAAGAGCACCTCTGGGCCATCGAGCCAGAGGGCCTCCCCCTCCCACTCACGCTTGGCCCCCCTACCCCGATACAGCATTACGCCTGTTTCGTGGGGTTCACCCAACGCCTCTAAGGCGGCCCGGGGCGAGCCGGTCGCACCGGTCTCGAGGGGCTCTGGGAGGCGATAGCGGTCGGCCCACAGCTTGGGGGCGGAATCCCGCCCTCCGCTCGTGCCGCTCAT
This sequence comes from uncultured Burkholderiales bacterium, assembly GCA_964505925.1. GTDB lineage: Bacteria > Vulcanimicrobiota > Xenobia > Xenobiales > JADMJV01 > JAEXNA01. Next base: position 10,177 of record CAZDLH010000029.1, on the reverse strand, counting down.
GCCGCGCTGCTGCCAGAGCGCCATCAGCGCCGAGAGCATGGCCGGGTCGTAGGCCACCTCTTCGGCCGAGACGGGGGCGGGTGAGGCGACGGTGTTCAGGTGGGCGCAGCACTTCTTAAACTTCTTACCGCTGCCGCAGGGGCAAGGGTCGTTACGGCCGACTTTGGTCATCGCTCGTCGGCGAATCCGACCCAGCGGAAGCTAGTGTAAAAGTCCACCAGCGGCATTTCGAAAAGGCCGTCGTCGGGAGAGTCCTGGTGGGCCCATTCGCCCCGGTGCCAAGGGTTCTGCAGCGACACCAAGTCGGTCTCGGCGTCGTAACCTAAAACGGTGTAGGCGTGGCTGTTAGCGATGCCGTTGTTGAGCTCTTCGGGTGAGATCCGTCCGCCCAACGGCTGCATACGACTTCCGCAGACCACCGGTCCGTCGCTGGTCATCGCCTGGCTCAGCAGCTCGCGGGCCTGGTCTAAGGTGCGCTCGTCCAAGCTGTACTGGCTGGCCGAGCGACCGGTCAGAGCGCGCATCGCTTCGGTCGGGTCCACTCCGTTGATACCGGAACGGAAGCTGTTCCCTGTCTGGTCGTCGTGGCTGCGCCGGTCGCTGTAGCTGCGCTGGGCGAAGGCCAGCTCCAAGAGCGCCGGCCAGCGCTCGTGGTCGGCGCCCTGGGAGTGATAGAGCCGCTCGGCCAAGGTAGGTTCGTGCACCGTCTCCTCGCGACCATCGGCGAACGCCACCCGGTAGTTACCCTGGTCGGTCTGCTCGAACATCGACGAGAGCTCCCCTTGGGAAAGACCGGCCGCAGTGGCCAAAAGAACGCAAGAGCCGCCAGAACCCTGGTGGATGTGCTCCGGGGAGATCCGCTCGTCGGCGAAAAGCGCGCCCTCGGCCATCCGAGCCGCCTCGTTGCGGTACTCGGCGTAGATCTCGTTGATGCGGGCCGTACCCAACGGTTGGCCCGGGATGCCCTGGTCGGCGAAGAGCTCGATATCGTGCAGGGTGACCCCCTCGCCGTCGTGCGGAACCACGCTGCCCAACAGATCCTGGTAGCGGCCAACAATAGCGACGGCCGCGGCGCCTTCGGGGCTATCCGGCAGCTCTCTGGCCTCGCCGTACATCCCGCCGGTCATCAGATAGTCTAGCTCTCGCTCTTCGATGTGCAGACTGTTGTTGCGGTCGAGGACCGGAAAGGCTTCCCGTAGACCGCGCACCAGCTCGGGGTCCGGCATCACCGCCTTTTCCAGGGTGGGCAACGTTTCGGGCTCGTAGTCGGGCTGACTAAGACGGCGATAGATGGCGCGCTGCCGGGCGGTCCAAGGCTGGTCGGACGGTAGAGCCTCGAACTCGCGCTGCAGCTCAGCGATGGCGTCGCCTTCGCAGCTGGCCTGCTGGCAGCAGTCGTCGCCGGCGAGCGCCGCTTCGAACCGGTCCGTGAGGGCCGCCTCGTCCGCTCTTTGCCCCTCCCCCACCTTCGACGCCAGGCAGTCGGCCTGGTTCGCGTTGAGGCGATAGGTCAAGAACGCGTTCTGAACCGACTCGCGGGGGGTGTATGAGGACTGCACGTTCATTCTATAGATAGAGTAGCCGGCAGCACTGAAAAGACCGTGAACCCCCGATTTAGCGTCTCTTTAGCGCCGCTGAGCTACTGTAGGCTCATCGAGATGAACACACACTTCGCGCCTCCCCCTATCAAAGCGGGAGGTGCTTTTTTTCTGCCCGAATCTAGCTACACCGCTGAAAACCTGGGCCGCGCCCCCACAAAAAGGGGACTCGGACGGCCCGTAGTCCAGCTGGATTCCAGCCGGCGCTCGCCTGGTGCGCGGCGGCACGAAGCCCGGTGGTTGCGGGTCTAGGTCTGCCGGTCACGACTCCTCGGCCCTGGGGATGTCGCAGGGTCAGCGCCCCTTCTCGGTCCGACATTTACAATCTCGTAACACCCGGTTCAATACTGTTCACATGTGGGGTGCTCGTCTCCGCGTTCTTCTCCGCACTGACCGAGCTAGAATCTCTTCAAGACATCAGCTCAAGGAGACCTCAAGATATGATCAGCCCTCTAGGAATGAACACCCTCCCACCGATGGGTGGAAGCCCGCTCGGATTCGCCCCTCAGATGGGCGCCATGCCGGGTCTGGATGCAGGCTCCCTCGTCGGCGGCCCAGCGGGGCTCTTTCAGCCCACCAACGAGCTGATGGCAGGCGGAGATGCTGCCGGGATCGCAGGGCTGATGCAGAGCCTGATGCAGGGTTTAGCCCAGATGGGCCAACAGTCTCAGGATCCGGTAGCGCAGCTCCAGCAAGAGATCGTGCTGACCCAGGCCCAGATGCAGCAGGCCCAGGCCACCGGTAACCAGGAGCAGTACGTGCAGCTCGAGCAGAAGCTCCAGCAGCTGATGGCCCAGCTTCAAGCCATGACCGGCGATGGGCAGGCCCAAAGCCCCGGCGCGGCTCCGATGGAGGGCGGCGCGCCGATGGGCGGCGGAGCAGCACCGATGGGCGGAGGCGCTCCTGCGGGCGGCGCTCCTGCGAGCGGCGCAGCTCCAGTCGGCGGAGGCGGGGGCGATCTGCAGGGCGCTCTGGACTCGCTGCTCGGCAGCAACGGCTCGATCGCCGCAGCCGAGAACTCCCAGGGCGGCACCCAGCAGGTCGGCGGCGCGAATAGCCCGATCGCAGGCAGCGGAACCAACCAGTACGACGGCCTGATCCAAGAGGCGGCCCAGCGCTACGGGGTGGACCCGAACCTGATCAAGTCGGTCATCAAGCAGGAATCGAACTTCAACCCCAACGCCCGCTCGCACGCCGGGGCCCAGGGTCTGATGCAGCTGATGCCGGGCACCGCTCGGGAGATGGGCGTCCAGAACCCCAACGACCCCCGTCAGAATATCATGGGCGGAACCCGCTACCTGGCCCAGCAGCTGAGATCGTTCGACGGCAACGTGGATCTAGCTCTGGCCGCCTACAACGCCGGACCGGGCAACGTCCGCAAGCACGGTGGCATCCCCCCGTTCCGCGAAACCCAGAACTACGTGCGGACGGTGACCGCCGACTACCGCGACCGGACCGCCCAGTCCCGACAGCAGACCGCCGTGGCTTCCACCTCGAGCACCACCCCGTCGACCAGTACCGCGAGCACGGCGAGTACGGCGAGCTCTTCGAGCTCCTCGGGAAGCAGCAGCTCTTCGTCGGGTGGCGGAAGCTCCTCCAGCAGCAGCTCCAGCAGCAAAACCGCGTAGGGGAAGACCTCACCCGCACCGCTACCCAACCGTTGCGCCCCCGCTACCCGCGGGGGCGCAAGCTCTTTCTTGTCTACTGCGCTCGGGGCTTGAATCTGGGGAGGCGGGGGTATGAGATCGGCGAGCGGTCGACGGGATCGACCGTCTGGGGGGGTGGAACGGAGTGACGATATGCGCTTTATTTCGGAACCTTGGAAAGCTCTTCGGACCCGGAGACCTAAGCTACTCTTGGCGCTCGTTGCGCTTGTGGTTGCGGTAGCCGGCGCCCCCGCGGCAGCCCAGTCCCATCTGCAGATCGGGCAAGAAGTCCCCAACTTCACGCTGGTCAATCAAGACAGCCGCAATGTGAGTCTCAACGATTTTCGTGGGCGAGGAGTGGTGATCAGCTTCCTGTACACCCGCTGCCCGTTTCCCGACCAGTGCCCGATGATCGCCAAGAAGCTAAAGGACTTGGCTTCGCTGATGGATCGCATCGAGAAGGGCGACCGCATCCAGGTTCTAGCCATCACCTTGGACCCGGCCCACGACAAGCCGGAAGTGCTCAAAGCCTACGCCCAAGGCATGGACGAGACGCGAACCAACTGGCATTTTTTGACCGGTACCGAGGATAGCATCGCCCGGGTCGCAGGCGCGTTCGGGGTGCTCTACTGGGACGAGAAGGGCCTCATCGAACACAATATGCGTACCGGGTTCATAGACCCCAACGGCCGACTCCAGGTTCTGATGAGCGGTGCCGACTGGAAAGCCGGCCAGTTCGCCGCCCGCATCAAACCTCACCTCGAATAGGTGAAATGAGGGGGTCGCCTCGCTCGACGGACCGGCGGGCGACCCCGAGAGTGGCGCTAGAGTACCTCGGGCGCTTCGCCGCGCCCGAGACCCCTAGCGGCCCTGCTTGCGGACGAACTTCGTCAAAATGACGATGAGCTGACCGTCCACCCTGCCTTCGATCTGGCCGGTGTTGTTCGGATCTAGTCGGATGCCCTTGATGGCGGTTCCCATCTTGGCGTTGAGGGTCGAGCCCTTGACGTCGAGGGTCCGGGTCAGCACCACCGTGTCTCCCTCTTGTAAGATGTTGCCATTGCTGTCCCGGTGCAGCTCTACCTCGGCGCCGTTCTCGTGATCGCCGGTGGCCTTCGCCCAATCTAGGAGACTATCGTCGAGATACAAGATCTCGAGGCTATCAGCCGCCCAGGTCTCCTCTTTGAGGCGATTTAGGATGCGCCAAGCCACCACTTGGACCGCGGGGACCTGACTCCACATCGTGTCGGTCAGACACCGCCAGTGATCGCTATCGAGCGACTCTTTTCGTTCGACCTGTCGAAGGCAGACCTCACAGATGTAGATCTCAGCGTCGGTCTGGCTCTTGCCGGCCGGCGGAACTTCGTAGACGGAGAGCTCATCCGTGCCTTGGCACAGCTCGCATTTTTCTCCGCTACGCTCTTTAAGCGTTGAAAGGTTCATAGCCCTGTGTCCTCCATCGCCTTGAGATTCCCTGCTCGTAGACTTTTAGGGCCCAGAGCGCCGCTCGAAAAGCGGGAGTTTTCTCAAAACCTTAAGGGGCTATCTAGAGCGCCGACCCAACTCGGCGATCCGGCTCGTCGCCAGAGGCTGACTCGGCTCCACCGCCAAGACTCTAGCGTAGAGCGCCGCAGCCTCTTCGAGTAGGCCTTTACTAAAGCTTACCTCTGCGCCCTTTAAGTAAGCCTCCACCGCATCGCTGGGGCGCCCCTCCTCTAGGTGAAGCTCTCCCAGTTCGGCTAAGGCTGCTATCCGTTCCGGGTCGTGAATGAGCACACCCTTTAGGCTCAAGAGAGCGGTCTTTCCGTTTCCTTGCCGTCGGGCGACCCGAGAGAGCCCTAAAAGCGCCTCCAGATCGCTCAGATCGTAGCGCAGAACGGTCCGGTACTCCCGTTCGGCCTCGTCGAGACGCCCTTCGCTCAGGTAGGCGTGGGCTCGCTCGAGTGAAGCCGCGCCCGCTGCGCGTTCTGCCCCTTTTCCGGTCTACGTGAAAATGAACTGCTCATACCTTTCCTCCTTCTGGCACGCCCTTCGAGCCGCCCAGAACGAGACCTGGGAAAGCGGCGACTCGACCTCCACCGCGGTGGAGGTCGAATCCGGGCGCCGAAAGGCTCTCGACCGGCTTTAAGAGGCGGTCATCTGCTCCAACAGATGCTGCCCGACCACCCGATGCAGATCGTCGAGACGGCGACCGTGGGTGACGAAGTTGAGTTCCACAAAATCGATGGCTGCGGCCACATCCCGGTCCTCGAGAAGCTCCCCCCCGCGGCTGAGCCGGCTCAACCCGGCGTAGAACGCCAGCCAGTCGTACAGGCGGTAGAAGACGCACAGGTTGCTGAAGACGGAGCGCCCCTCGGTCAGCTGTTTGGTGAAGAGAAGCCCGTCGAAGTAGCGGGTCACCATAGGGTGAACCCCCAGCTCGTCGGCCGCAGCGAAAGCCTCGGCCTGTGAGCCGCGCCAGCTCCAGTGCTGGAAGTGGAGCGGCCCTCCGTCCATCAGCGAGCCGATGAGACCGTCGAACTCCGCTCGACTGGTGGAGGCCACGTGGGCCACGCAGGCGGCCCACCCGTAGAGCACGCTAGCCGAGAGCTCCGGGCTTACCGCCACCGGGTCGCCGTCGGCTGCGGCCAGCGCCTGCAGCAGCCTCTCTTCGGCGACGACACCCTGGCCCGAGGCTAAGAGCCTGGCTGCGACCCCCAGCCCACGGCCCATGGCGTTCTTAAAGCTCGTCGTCCGGGCTTCGTCTCGGAGCCACTGTTCGAAGGCGCGGTAGGCCTCCCACTCCAAAGCCACACCCGGACCTAGCTCCACCGGCTCGAAGCCCACCTGGGCGTAGTCGATGCGCTCCATCAGCGCCTCCACCTCGCTCTGGTGCGCCGCCAAAGCTCGTCCGCTATTGCCTTTGGCCGCGGTGCAGTAGTGGCTGAGGCCTACGAACACCCCGTCGGGGGTGCGCACCACGGTGAACGGAAAAGAGCGGCAAGCCACCGGCTTTGCTTCGATCCCGAAGTCGCGATGGATGGCGCACAGGCTCTGCTCATCGAGAAACACGCAGCGCCGCTCCAGACGGCGCACCACGAGCTCTCCCTCGTCGTTGCGATAGAACGGCTCGACCCCGTGCTCCTGCTGCACCTGAAGCGCTAGATAGCTGCCTTCGACCCGGCGTGCGCAGGGCTCGTCCACCCGCACCTGAAGCGCGTCCAGACAGCCCTTACCGCACTGCACACAGTCGTAGTTTTGACCTGGGAGGAAGTGAAACCGCATGCAGTCGGATTTCGCCCCCGGAGCTCGAACTCCGCCCCGCCTCGGATCCTGCGCGGATCGAAAGGGCGTCTAGGAGCGTGCTAGCCCGCAGGTTCGGGGACGCTCCGATCCTCTATACCCCGGGGGTCCCCCTCGGCCTCGTCCATATCCTTATACAGTAACTGCTGGAGCACGGAGTCCGAGATCACTTCGTGCAGATCGTCGAGGCTTCGCCCGTGGGTCAAAATATGGCTCTCTAGCTGATCTATGCCGAAGGCGATATCCTCGGCCGTGGGGGTCTCCTCTCCCCGCTCTAGGCAGCTTAGAGCTGCGTAGAACGCGATCCAGTCGGAGATGCGGTAGTAGACCAAGAGGTTTGTGAAGACGGTGCGCGCCTCGGCGAGCTGCTTGCCGTGGAGCAGGCTGCGGTAGTACCGGTCGATCATCTCATGGTAGGGGGTGCGGCTGGCCACCTCCAAGAGCTTTTTGGTGCTACCGGTCCAAGAGCGGTCCGGGAACGTCAGCTCGCCCCCGTCCCAGAGGGCCTCGGTGATCCGTTGGCAGTGTTCGAAGTCCGAAGCCGCCAACCGGGCGATGCAGGCTACCGTGCCGTAGTTCACGGTAGAGTTCACGAACGGGTTCGCGCTCACCCGGTCCTCCACCGGCCGCTGCAGCCGCTCTTCGATGGTGGCCTCGGACACCGTACCGGCCTGCTCCAGAAACTCGGCGGCCAGCGACAGCGCTAAGGCGAAGGCCTGCTTGAAGTGGGAGGCCTTAGCGGTCTCGAGAATCCAGGCTTCGAACCGTTTGAAAGCGCCCCAGTCGAGGTAGGTGCCCGCGGCGAGCAGGATCGGTTCGAACCCTACCCCTTGGAACTCGATCCGCTCCAGGATAGAGGTGAGCTCTTCGATGTGCACCGAAGCCGGCCGGCCGGAGTTCTGCTTTACCGCGGTGCAGTAGTGACTGAGGCGCACGAAGTAGCCGTCCGGGGTGGGGGTGACGGCGAAAGGAAACAGGCGACAGGCCAGGGGTTTCGACTCCATCCCGTGCTGCGCGTGCACCTTGCACAGGCTGTCCGAATCGAGAAAGATGCAGCCGTCCCCATCGCGCCGGAGCACCCGGAACCCCTGATCCCCCCGATGGATGGGGCGATATCCGGTGCGGTCTTGATACTCTTTAAAGAGCGCAGACCCCCGCATGGCCTTCTCGAAGTACGGGTCCGCGCGCACCTGCAGAGCGCCTCGACAGCTGCGCCCGCACTGCACGCAGTCGTAGTTTTGACCTGGTAAAAAGTGAAACTCCATCAGTTTTTCTTCGAAACCTCGCAAGGATCGCCTGCGCTCCTCCCTCTCGCTTTAGGTCCCAAACCTCGGTCAGCCGGCCTTCTCGAAACCTTTCAGACCAGTTTCAGGCGGTACCGCTACACTCTAGCTACGACATCATTCGCTTGGAGATACACAGATGAACATCAGCCCCTTTCAAAGCTTCAACAGCCCGAGCCGCACGGCAGCCTCCAGCCCGGCTCAGTCCGCCCCCAAGACCGAATCGACCCCGGACGAGGGAGCCCCCGCGGCCTCCAGCGACGCGGTGGAGCTCTCCGAGACGCAGGGCCCGGCCTCGAAGCGAAGTGCGCTGATGGACAACGCAAGGTTTCTCGGCTCGCTGACCGGCGTGGGGATCGGGATCGCCCTGGCTGCGAGCTCCGGCGCCAGCGGCGGAACCTATTTTGTAAACGGTCTTCTCGGAGCCGTAGGCGGCGGGATCGTAGGCGGAGTGGTCCAGCCCGACAGCGGCCAGCGCGCCCCTCTACCCGGTGCGCTCCAGGGGCTCAAGGAGAACGCCAGCTCGGTCGGCGCTCTGGCTGGTGCGGGTATCGGTCTGGGCCTCGCCCTATCCTCCGGCGATGTCACCGGCGGGGCCATCTTCAGCAAGAGCCTGCTCGGCGCTATCGGCGGAAACCTGACCGGCAGTTTGGTGGGCAACCAGTAGCGTCGAACCGCCCCGTGTTCGAAAAGGACGCCCGTTGCAACGCGGGCGTCTTTTTCGTGGCCCGCCGGTAGCTAGAGCGCTCCGGCCGCCGCTTGGCTAGCTGCATAGGTGGCCGAGGCGGGCCCGGTGAAACTTTTCGCGCTAGGGGCACAGGGCGGTCGTCGAAAGGCAGAAAGAGTAAGCGTCACCATGATCTCTACAGTTCGGTTCCTACTCGTCTTCTTGCTGCTCTTTTTGATGTTCGAGTGGATGAGCCAGAGGAAGCTCACCCCCTACATCCACCAGGCCACCGATTCGCAAGCCGCGATGACCGCGGAGCTAGAGCGAGTCTTAAGCCTCGATAAGCAGTACAGGCGCCGGGTCGCAGAGGCCCTCAGCGACCCGGGCTCAGATGCCATCGAAGAACAGATGAGCGAAGCCGTAGCGGCCATGGAGCGCGAGTCCTCCCGCTTCGCGAGTCTAGAGTCCCCGCCCCGGGCGAGAGCCCTAAAGTCCCTGCTTCTGGGCTCCTACCAAGCGAAGCTAAAGTACGCGCGGGCTCTTCAAGAAAAAGACTCGATAACGACCGAAAACATGCTCGGACTGCTGGAGGCCGAGATGCGAAACGACGAAGCGCGCATCGCCGATGAGCTGAGCCTGTTGAAGAGCCCGTTCGGTGAGCTACTCCGCCTTTGGAACGACTCGGGGTCGAGCCCCCTCCGCGACCCCGGCTCCACACCGCACCCCGCGACGCCCTGACTGCGGTGCCAACCGAACCGGCGTAAGACCCAGCAATCCTCGAGCAAAAAAAGAGCCGCTCCCTCGGATGAGGGGGCGGCTCTTTCGTAGCTTGTCGAAGCCACCCGAGCTGGTGGGGCTAGAGCTTGGGCTCTAACCTCGCCTCGCTCGTCGGTGAGGAACCGGCTACATCACTACCAGCTCACCGTCACTAATGATGGTGTGTCCACCCGCATCAGCGCTGTCCACCGAGACGACAGCGGAGAGGTCGATCGTGGAATTATCCGGGTCGAGGTCACCGGTACCGGCGGCGAAGGCGGTGATGTTGAGCCTCGCGCTGTTACCAAGAACGAGAGCGGCGAGAGCCGGGAGAAACCGATCATTGGTTTCGGAACCTCCTCGGACGAATCGAAACTGTGCGATCGGAATGGAGAGGTCGCCATCCTCGGTAACCACGTAGATGGGAGCGCCGGATTGCGCCGGGCCAGCAAGGTCTAGCGCCTGGATCTCGGCGTAGGTCGAAACCTCATCGAAGCTGAGATCCGGGGTCAAACGGTCATATTCGCCACCGTTGAGTAGAGCTAGATAGACTGCGCTTTCCGAGAGTTCCGGCGAAGCGTGCACGAAGCGAAGCTTCAGGGTGCCGGCAACCTCCGTCACATCGTCGGTCAAAAAGAGCACATCGATGGGCTGGCTACCCGGGGTGCCCTCCTGATACTCCGGGTTGGCGAGCAGAGTCCGGGTGTGGTGACCGTCCTCTTCGAGGGTGATCGGGCCGGTCCAGAGTGAGGCCGGCTCGTCGTCTCCCATCTCGTGGGTGACAACAGAGATGACGTAGTCGCCGGCCTCGAACTCATCGTAGTCGGTGACGTCCTCGAAAGAGACCATCGCAAAGTCGGGCTCGTCGGGGTTGGTGATGAACACATCAACATCCAAACCGAAGTCACCTGAGATCATGTGGGCTACCCGCAGAGAGGAGCTGCC
>CAZDLH010000028.1:0-11445 GCA_964505925.1 uncultured Burkholderiales bacterium | reverse complement strand
AAGGATCTGGTGGGCATCGGCGCCGAGCGGAACTGGAACCTTCGCTGCTTCACCCCTCCCGTGGCCACCTCGGGGCTAACATGTGAGCCGCTCCCCGAAGGGCTCAAGACTCAAGAAGAGCGCGCCGGGGACTGGTGGTAGCGCCCCCCCTCGCCGCTTAGCCGGTCGGCGTCTGGGACAAAGTCCAGGTGAGGTGGCTCACGGCCTGTCCGGCACACCACCGCTGAAGCGCCCTGGCGGCCGGCCGGAACGCCCTCACATACCAGCGGTTCGGTCGCGACCACGCCTCCAGCCGAACGAAGACCGTTCCGTCGTGCCGCTTGATCACTTCGAAGGTCTCTTCCCCCACTAGCGGGTGCCCGACGATAGTGCGGTACAAAAAGCCGCTCCGCACACCTTCCGAGCAGCTCTCGCGATAGAAAACGGCGTCCACTCGACTACCGAAGTAAAGGCCCAGTGCCGGTCGCATCCTCATCTCGAGACCGAGGGTGTCCCCGTACTCGAGCGGCTCTCGTCGAAGCCTTCGTCGGCCCACCTTCGGACCGAAGATATCGTAGCGGAAAACGGCAGCCTCCAAAAGCTCGAACGGGCCGTTGGGGACGGGAGGACCCGCAGGCTCCATGGCCATCGTAGCCTCGGTCAGATCGTAATCGGGGCGCAACAACGCGGTTCTGTAAGCCCTGTAATCGATCGGGCGCTCCTCCCAAACACTGAGGCGTGGGCTAGTCCAAGGGAGTAAAAACTGCATGGTTCTCCCTTGAACAAGCTAGAGGTAAAGCCCTCGTACTCCACCCGACTCGACGCGTTTCGAAGAGCTTACAGACCCAGAGTGAGATAGGCGGTATAGGGCCACATATGGAAGCCCACCAGCAGCAGCACACCCAACGGGAACCAGGTGCGAACGAGCCTCTGGTCCGCCTTCAAAAACAGCACGAGAAGAGCGCACACCGAACTGATAGCCGCCGCTGAAATAGCGCACGCCGGGCCGGTAAAAAAACCGAAGAGCCCGTACGCTGCGATCAGCAGTCCCCCGAGGGCGGTCACCCCGCCGAAGCGCGGTGTCACGTCCTGAGAGTAAGCCAGTGCGTCGACGCCCGCGGCCGCCGAGAGCCCCAACAGCGAGAACCCGCCGAGAACGATGAGCGACAGCAAGCTCAAGCCGAACGATAGCGCGAGGAAGAGCCAGAGAGCTCCCATAAACGGCTTCTCGTTCTCTACCGCATTGGATAGAACCAAGCGGGAGATGAAGAAAGCGAAGGGCCCGAAAATAAGGAAAGCCAAGAAAAAACCAAGTATCATAATTCCATAATAGGAAAACATGATCCGGTTGGCAACCGGGAATGCCAGACCTGCTCGGAGAAGTTTACCGGATGAGATTCTTGATAGCTGTCTTTTTAAGCCTTCTGCTCGCCGGCGCCGCCACGGCGGAACCGGAGCCCGGCGCTCGGGACGGGACCGCCCCTCTGCTCCAGGGCGACCCCACAGGGGAGACCCGCCCGGCCGACCCGATCACGCGCAACGAACTGATCGAACTTCTCGATCGAAGCGACCGCAGGCTCGGTGAGCAGCAGCAAGAGTTAGCTCCCGCCGGCGACCTCGACGAACTCCACCGCCTGATTCGGGAGACCGGAGACGAAACCGTGGAGCTCGAAGAGCGCGTCGAGTCCCTCGAACGCGACGAGGAACGGCTGGAGATGCGAGAACGGAACACGACGCGCCCCGGCTTCTAGGGGACGGAGCCTAGCGCGCCGCTACCAGCCCTCCATCAAGGCGATACGGGTTCGAAAGGGTTCCGGCAGAGGCGCACTGCGACCCGTCTCCGGGTCGATCTGAACCACCACCGCCTCACCGGTAGCGACCACCGCTGCGAGACTCTCCGACCGGAGGCGATACTCCATAGTCAGGCTGCTCGTGCCCAACCGGGAGACTCGACCCTCCCCCACCAGTCGGTCCGGAAAGACCACCGGCTTAAGAAACTGGCAGCTGGTTTGGGCCAAGATCGGACGCAGGAGTCCCCCTCCGACGTCCGGGCCGTCGACCGCCTGAAAATAGGCGATGCGGACCGACTCGAAGTAGCGAAAGTAGACGGTGTTGTTGACGTGACCGAAGGCGTCCATATCGCCCCAGGCCACCTGCATCTCAAGCTGAATTGGGTAGCGATCTTCGTTCATACTCGACCTCCTTCTAAAACGGACATCAGAAACTCTTGGAACCGCTCCTGGTGCGGTCCGATCTGGTGGAAGGCCACCCCTCGGTAACCCAGGCTGCGGGCTGACCGGTAGAGTTCCCGATAGGGTTCGGGATCCGGCCCGCATACGATGGCCGCGTCGACCTCCTCGGGGGTCACCACCAAGCCCGCCTTCCCGAAGTCGGTGGGCGTTTCGAGCTGGGTGAAGACGGTTCCGGGCAAGGCCACCTCCGGCCAGAGTCGGTGAGCGGTCGCCACCGCCTCCTCTCGACTGGGTGCCCAGCAGACCGACACCTGGGTCCAAGCGCTCCCCTCCCCCTGGGCGGCTCTGCGGGCCCTCCGATACGGCTCCAGCACCTCCGCATCCAGCGCTAAAGTGATCAGATCCCCCCCCAGCTCTCCGGCCAGCTGAGCTGACTTAGGGCCCGAAGCGGCCACCGCTAGCGGGATCTGCCCGACATCGGAATAAAGACGAGCGCGCCGAAGCCGGTGATGGCGCCCTTCGAAGTCGACCTCCCGACCCGACCACAGCAGTCGCAGGCACTCGACGGCCTCCACCAAGCGCGCTCGCCGCTCCCGATAGCTTTGCGGCGCTTCCCCGGTGACCGCCTCGTTGAGGCGCTCCCCGGTACCGAGACCGAGGAGCAGTCGCCCACAGGAGAGTGCGGCGACGGTAGCGGCGGCCTGTGCCAAGGTGCTGATGTGCTGGCGTCGACCCGGACAGGTGACCGCGCTGACCAGCTTAACCTTTTCAGTCTGGACCGCCAGAGCCCCCAACAGACTCCAACTGTGGGAGCTGCAGCCCTGGTTCGGGTTCCACGGGTGGAAGTGGTCGGAGACGAAGAGATGGTCGAAACCCCAGGCTTGAGCACTCCGGGCCACCTGCAGCAATCGGGAGGCCGGGTGGTCTTCAGTGGCCAGTACGACCCCGAGACGGGTCAACGGAGCGTCACCGGACTACCCTTCGACCCACTCGAGATCGTCGTCTCGGGGGTCTAGACGCAGGACCGAATATCGAAACGGATGGTGGCTATCGTTGGTGACCGCCAAGATCTGGCCCGCCGGGCGCTCGAAGATCTGGCCGGCCGTGGGGCGGTAGACCTTGTCCCCCACTCGAAGCTGAGCCCCTGCGGACAGCACGACGGTCAGCATCTCTTTACTGCCGGTGCGACGGTTGGGGGGGATATAGCCGCCGGACTCCACCTCCACGAGGTCGAGCCGCACCGACTTCTCCGCCAACAGCGTGCACTCGCGAACCCCTCGTTCCCCCGCCATCCACTCTAGCCTATCGGACTGTATCGATGACATCGGTCGCTCCCCCTACGCCTCGAAACGTCCGGAGCGCTCGAGCACCTCGATCTTGTACCCATCCGGGTCGGTGGCGAAAAAGAAGCGGCCCAAGAGCGCCCCTTCGTGCTCGAGCTCTTTGATCTCTACCGGGTCGCTCGCGGAGGCGTTGTAGCGCTCCAGCGCTGCTTTGAGATCTTCGGTGACCACCGCCAAGTGGCCGTAACCATCGCCGAGTTCGTACGGTTCGACTCGATCGTGATTGAGGGTGAGCTCCAGTTCGAAGGTTCCCGACTCCGCTCTCAAATAGACTAGCGTAAAGTTATCGAACCGATACCGGGCGTACTCTCCTAAACCGAGAACGCTGGAGTAGAACTCGATGGAGCGCTCGAGATCCAGGACTCGTATGCAGCTGTGGATCATCTTCATAACCTCTCTGTGCGCCGTGGCAGGTTCGCTTTCCTGGTGCCGATCCGGCCCCCCGTCTAGCGCCTCCCGCCGACCTCCTCCGCCCGCCAGGGGATCCGTCCTCTGTAGTCAAACGTCTTCCGCATCGGCGGATCCAGCTTTCCGCGATCCAACTCTTACGTCGGGGGTTTCCATGCACCGAGAATATCCGCTCCTCACTCTGCTTCCCGCTCTCACGATCGCCGTGAACGAGACCGTCGATCGGCTCACGATCGAAGGCGCGGCTCGCATCCAGACCGGGGATAACCACTGATGAATAAGCGCTCGATCATCTCTCGACTCCAGACCGGCCTAGGTTGGGCCCTGATGCCAGCGCTCTTGGTAGCGACCCTGTCTTCAGCGCAAGCTATACCGCCGCCCGTCGATACCGCGACCCGCTACAACCAGACCTTCTTGCGCACCGAGGGCTGGACCGGCGCCGACGGAACCTACTCCGTCCCCCTGAGCGACGGCTCCACTCTGTGGAGCTTCTCCGACACCTTTTTCGGAGAGGTGGTAGACGGACGTCGAACCGATCCCTTTCGCTTCGTGAACAACTCGCTGGTCCTCGAGGACGGGGAAGAGTTCCATTTTCTGAAAGCGCCCGTTTTCACCCCGCCGGACCGCGAGGGGTGGTTCTGGCTCTTCGACGGCGTAGAGGACGCGGGCACCGAGTACCTACTGGGTCAGTTCATCTCGGACGGCTCCGGCGCTTTCGGATTTCGCCAGACTGGGCTCTGGTGGTCCCGGCTCCGAGTTGACCGCGACCCGCTAAGAGTTCGGGTCGAAGAGTATCGGAAACTTCCCTTCTTCCACTCCGACTCGGAGGCCCTCCAGTGCTTCGGCAGCGCCCTCATGGTGGACCCGCCTTGGATCTACGTCTACGGTTTTCACGATTCCGACTCCGATCGCCGCGCCCTACTGGCTCGCACTCCGATGGGGACGCTCGGCGAGGCTGGCTGCTGGCGGTTTTTCGATGGGGACTCCTGGGTCAGGGATCCGAACGAGGCCAAAGCGCTCTTCTCCGGCGCTTCAGTGGAGTACTCGGTGCACAAAACTCGCTCCGGCGACTACTTCTATGTCAGCAACGACGAAGGCGGTATGTCCCGTAGGATCGTAGCCCGAACCGCTCCTCGACCCGAGGGGCCCTGGAGTGAACCTTTCCTCGTAGGTGAAGCCCCCGAGCACGAGGGGACCGTCTTCGCCTACAACGCGAAAGCCCATCCGGAGGCGTCCCCCCCTAACGCTCTTTTGATCTCCTACAACTTGAACACCACCGACCTCGATCAGGTGGTCGAAGAGGCGGACATCTATCGGCCGCGCTTTCTCCTGTGGTCCCCTCCGGACACTAGCCTGCTGCCGGTCCGCGAGGTCCGAACCCAAGCCTCTGAGCGGCCGGGTCTCTCGCCCTAGCCCCATTAGGGATCCCGCCGATCTCCACCGTCGACCGCAGGCGGTTCAGCCGCCCGTGGTAGGAGGAACCTGACCAGTGATGGCGGACTCTCTTCTATGGAGCCAACCGTTCAAAAGGTGCTGTTCGTACCGCTCGACGACCGTCCGTGCTGCCTCGACCTCGTGGTGCGGCTGGCGTCTTTAGCCGGGGTGGAGGTCTCCACCCCGCCCACCGCTCTACTCGGGAATTTCCAACAGCCCGGCCAGCCCGAAAAGCTCCTCGAGTGGCTCGCTGTACAGCCGTCTCGACTCCCCTCGGTGGTGGCCTTGGATATGCTGTGCTGGGGGGGGCTGATCGCGTCTCGTCACCACCACAGCTCCCTCGGGGAGGCCGAACGGAACCTGCAGCGCTATCTGGCTCTTCAGGCAGCCCGAGAGGGCCCGGCTTACGCGTTCAAAACCTTACTGCGGACAACCCCCACCCAGCTGACGGTGGAGGAGACCGAGCAGGCCGACCGGATCGTGGCGCTATCCCGATTAGGGTTTCTTCTCGAGAAGGCCGAGAGTCTACCTCAAAAAGAGCATCTAGCCCGGGCCATGGAGCAGCTCAAAGAGAGCATCGCCCAGGATTTCCTCCAGCGCTACCTCTCCGTTCGGCAGCGGAACCACACCTTCGACTCCCGAATCGTAGAGGCCGCCTCTCACTTCGAAGCGCTACTGTTCGCCCTCGACGACTGCCAGACCGAAGGCTGGAACCTCCTCGAAAAAGAGCGTCTGGAACGCTTGGCCAGCCGGAGCGGTCAGCGGATCGACTTCTATCCGGGCACCGATGAGAGCGCCGGTCTACTGCTGACCCGCCTCCTGGTTCCGGAGACCGGGATCGAGCCGGTCTGGAGCCACGCGCACCTCAAACTTACCCAGACCCGGTACGAGGATCGCCCCCTCGGGGCGCTCTTGGATAGCCAACTTCAAGCCGCTAGGCTCCGCCAGGGACGCTGCCGGCGAAAACTCTTTCTCTACGGCCGACTGGGCGCACAGAAAGAGGCGGCCCAGCAGGCCGATGAGCGCGTCCACGACGATCGGACAAAGCAGGGGACAATGCGGGGGTTCCTCGATCGACTCGAGCGTTGCCTGGACGCGGGTGACTCCTGCGTGGTCGCCGACCTCGCCTACGCGAACGGAGGGGACCTGTCCTTGGTAGAGGCCTTGCTGGAACGCCGCCTCGCCTCCCGTCTCACTGGCTACTCCGCCTGGAACACGGCAGGCAACACACTGGGCACTGCTCTGGCTACCCTGGCGCTCTACCCGGACTCCCCCAGCGCTGAACAGGACGCTGTCCGAAGACTTTTTCTCTGGGAACGGTTCACCGACGACGCCCTCTACCAGAGCCGATTCCGGTTCCGGCTCAAGCGGGAGCTAGGCGCGGGACTCGTCTTGGCGGGTGAAGAGCTCGAGACCGCCCAGCGACTGCTGCGAGAAGAGTTCCATACCTTAGCCGAGCAGCTCTGGAGCCGCCTGTTCCCCGAGAGCTCTTCGCCAGACTTCCGCGTGGAGCTCCCGTGGAGCCGACTGTTCGAAGTCAAGATCACGGTCGCGGCCTAACACCGGGACGAGTCTGAGCTCTCGAAAGATTCGAAAGCCCGGGGGGGCTGGAACCCGACGGCGCGAAACCGCCCGGCATGAGAAAAACCTTCGAAGGTGTTCTGATCGTCGGCGCTGGACCCGTTGGACTTATGACGGCCTGCGAACTAGCCTACCTTAAAATCCCCTTTCGGATCATCGAAGCCAAGGAGAGACGGGAGCATTTCTGCAAAGCGGTGGGCCTGAGCCCCCGAACCCTAGAGGTCCTGGATCAGCGCGGCTTGCTCGATGAAGCTCGCCGCCGTGGCCTGATCTTCAATGCTCTAAAGACCGAAGTAGCGGGGCGAGTCGTCGAAGACCTACCGAGCCGCCATCCCCTGCTGCCCTACTGGCCACTGAGCCTAGAGCAGCCCGAAACCGAAGCTATCTTAGAGGAGCGATTAAACCAGTGGGGGCGCTCCGTCGAACGGGGGCTCGCGCTGACCGGACTGTCCCAGGAGAGGGATTCGGTAGTAGCGGAGTTGAGCGACGGCAGCCTCTGCTCTCCCCGCTGGGTGGTCGGATGCGACGGGGCTCACAGCGCGGTGAGAAAAGCCCTCGGTCTCCCGTTCGAAGGGGAACGCTACCCTCTGACCTTCGTGCTGGGTGACGTCGTTTTGGGCTGGGATCGCCCCCACGGGGATACCTGGAAGATCGTAGCACTCGAAGACGGGGAGGTTCGAAACGTTCTGGCTGCCATCCCCTTGGCCGGGGCAAAGGGGAGATACCGCATCTCGCTTTCGGCCCCTCCAGACTGGGACCCAGTAGACAGACCTAGCCTAGAGCTTCTGACCGAACTGGCTCGACCCATGCTTCCGGACGGCACCACCCTGAGCGAACTCCGCTGGAGCTCCACCTATCACATCAGTCATCGCATCGTCCCGAGATACAGCCAGGGCCGGGTGTTCTTGGCTGGCGACGCAGCTCACATCCACCCGCCGATCGGTGGCCTCGGCATGAACACGGGACTCCAAGACGCATTCAATCTGGCCTGGAAGCTGGCTGCAGTCATCCAAGGCCGAGCCGGAGAGGCGCTGCTCGAGACATACTCAGCCGAGCGCCAGCCCATCGGAGCGCAGGTGGTACGGGTCACCTCCGCGCGCATGGACCGAGCCATCGAGGGCGGGGAGCCGGAGCCCGAACCGCCCTACTTCGACACCCAGCTCTTCCTGAGCTACCCCGAGGGTCCGCTGGTTCGGGGGTCCGGACCCGAGGGCGCTCCGCAGCCCGGCGAGCGTCTACCGTGCGTGGACGGGCTGGTCCGCCCCGGCGCCTTCGGCGAAATGCGAGCCCTGGAGCTGCTGAAGCCCGGAAAGGTCCAGCTCTTCGCGCCGGATCGAGACCGTCTGGCTTCGCTATTAGCTGCAGTCCCGACCCCTTGGCGAGACGCGGTGCACGGATGGGAGGTCCGTGGGGAGGCGAGCCCCGGCGACGACGGATCCACCCTGTGGGATAGTCGAGGGCAGTGGCGAAAGCTGGTCGGCCCTGGGCCGGTCCTGGTTCGGCCCGACGGCCACATCGGCTGGCGCGGCGAGGACCCCAGCGAGCTCGCTCGCTGGTTTCCCACCGTCGACGCGCAGGGAAGCCATCGCCCCTAGGACCCCAGCTCAGCCGTCGATCGAGGTCAGGCGAAAGGGGGCTTTCGCGTCGGCAAGCGCCGGGAAATCTCGACGCCACTGCTCCAGCGACTCCCGGTCGAGCTCGGCTTGGAACAGCCCGTCGGTCGAACCGGCTTCGATCCGATACCGACCTCGCTCATCTAAGAGTTGACTATCCCCCGAGTAGTCCAGTGTCGGGTCCTCTCCGGTCCGGTTGACGCCCGCCACCCAACAGAGGTTCTCGATGGCGCGCGCCTTGAGCAAAGCGTTCCAGTGCGCGCGCCGGCCCGTCGGCCAGTTGGCCACCACCAGGAGCAGCTCGGCTCCCCCCTCGAGAACCGCACTGCGATACATCTCCGGAAAGCGCAGATCGTAACAGACCGTGGGGCAGACCCGCCAACCCTGGTAATCGAACACCGAGAGTTCGTCACCTCCGCGGTACTGCTCGGCCTCTCGACCGAACGAAAAGGGATGGATCTTATCGTATCGGACCAGTCGCTCGCCGTCGGGCCCGAAAGCTTCCAAGCGATTGACCGCCTTGTCTGCCGGTCGGTCTCGACAGGGGTAGCTGCCCACCACCGCTATCCCGTGCCTTTGCGCTAAGCCGCTGAGAAACTCCGCGGTCGGACCGTCCTCGGGCTCGCCCACCAGCTCTACCTTCAGGGAGAAGCCGGTGGCGAACATCTCGGCGAGCACCAGGAGTGTGCCGGGGGGAAGTCCTGCAGCGGACACCCGCTCTTCGATCTGTCGAAAGTTCGTCTGTCGGTCCTCCCAGACGATGGAGCGTTGGAGCAAAGCGATGCGCATACTCCAAGCATTCCTTCCGCACCGCGACTCTCCCGCCGGAAAGTCAAGCCACCACCGCCACCACTATCAACGCAAGCCCCGAGACCCGAATCAGCACCCCGGGCGGTAAGAACCAGCCGAGCACCCCCGCTGTGGCGACGAAAAGCCGCATCGGCGACGCCGGGGGTAAGGCCCACGACGGCATGAGTTCGGCCAGAAAAGCCAGCCCCCAGAGCGTTCCAGCAGCGGTGGGTTCGAGGATCCACTCGAACGGAAGCCCTGGCAGACAGGCCTCCAACGCACCGGCGAGCATCAGCACCTTGACCGGTAGCCCGATCAAAAGATTGCTGACCAAACCCCCCACTGGAAACTGGCCGAACGTGGCCCAGAGCACCGGAAAGGTCGACACCACCGCCGCGAACGTCGCTCTCCAAGCATCCAGGAGCAGCCCCCGGAGCCCCCGGAGCCGTCGCCCCCGCCCGAAAGTCGCGAGCAGCCCGAGCACCGCGCAGGTGGACAGCTGAAAGCCCACCTCGTAAAGGAGCAGGGGCCGCCAGAGTAAGAGCCCCCAGATGGCCACCAGCAGGGCGTTCAAAGAGGTGGTGGGCCGCCCCAGTCTCAGGCTGACCAGATAGGCGACCCCGGCGGCCCCAGCCCGACAGATGCTGGGGGAGAAACCGGCGAGCCCAGCATAGAACACGACCAAGAATACGGCAGCCCAGGCCCATCGCCAAGGTCCGTAGCCCAGCCAGCGGGCCACGAGCCAGAAGGCCCCTAGCAGCAGCCCCAGGTGAAAACCGCTGGCGGCCGTGACGTGACTGGTGCCGGTGACCCGAAAAAGCTCCTTTTCGTCAGGCGTGAACTCGCTGGTGTCCCCGAAGACCAAGCCCTTGACGAGCGCTTTCGGGAAGCGATCGAGGTCGCGTTCTAGAGCTAGCGACAGACGGTAGCGCACCGCGAAGACCAGCCCCCAACCCAAATCCGGATCCGGCGGGCCGAGATAGCAGACCGGGTCGAATCTCCAGATCTGTAAGCGGGCTCGAATCCCTTTCGGCCGGAGCCAGTCCTCGAGGGAGAACTCGCCCGGGCTCCTCGCGCCTGGAAGTCGGGAGAGGCGACCCGAGAGCGCCCACCTCTCCCCCGGATGGAGGGCCTCTTTGCTCCCATTCCACTCCACCCAGACGGTGCTCCCCGCGATCTCCGCCGGAGCTGCCTCTCGATCGATACCGAAAGGGAACACCTTCCGTCGACCCCACATCCTAGACGGCTCCAGCACCACTCCCTCCAGGTTTCGATACTCGCCAGCCGGGAGCAAGGCGGCGTCCCCTACGAAGGAGCGCTCGAGGCCTCCCCGTACCAGACCGAACGAAAGACACAGCACCGGACCCCAGACAGCCCAACGCAGGTCGGTCCCGCTCGGCTCTCGCTCTTTGAGCCTCGGGGCCCATACCCCCCACAGCGCGAGCAGCCATAGAGCCCCGAACAGACGATAGGGTAGCCCTTCGGCAGACCATATCCCCAGCCCGAAGGCCACCGTGGCGACGACGCGAATTCCCATGGTCTAAGGGTAGCCAGAGTACCGAACATCCAAGGGATCGAATCGTAAACATCGCTCGACGGTCCGACCTCTAAGGCATGGAGGTACCCGCGGCCAACAGGTTTAAGAAGGGTACAGCAGCTCTCGGAATTCTGAATCGAGACGCGCTTTAACCACGGTACAACGGAGTCAGAGACATCTCTACCTGGAGGGGTACCTAAGATTGTGATAAAATTCACAAACGAGGAGTTCAATGATTAGCACCCGCACGCGTTCGAAAGACCAGGTAGCCAGGGCCCAACGGGTTCTTCCCGGAGGCGTTAACAGCCCCGTGCGGGCTTTCCGAGCCGTCGGCGGGGAGCCCATCGTGATCGCCTCGGCCCAGGGGAGTCGCATCGTCGATGTCGACGGGAATCGGTACATCGACTATATCGGGTCTTGGGGCCCCATGCTGCTCGGCCACGCCCATCAGCAGGTGATCGAAGAGGTCTCCCGCGCTGTTCGCGACGGCCTCTCCTTCGGAGCGACCTGCCCCCACGAAGTGGACCTCGCGGAGCTGATCGTCGAGATGGTCCCTTCGGTGGAGAGAG
>CAZDLH010000027.1:0-11465 GCA_964505925.1 uncultured Burkholderiales bacterium | reverse complement strand
GCACCGCGAACCCCCTGGGCCACCGACTTCTGGTTGCTGAGCGTATCGGCGTTCGGTTTCAAGGTTTCGGTATCGCGGCGGAGGGCTTCGGTGGCGTAGCCGGTACGCTGCAGTGCGGAGACGGAGCCGCTCGAAGCTCGGCGGGATTCGGCCACTCGGTTGGCCGCCTGCTCTGAGTTTCCGCTTTCTGCGGTGGAGCTGGAATCGGTACCGTAGTTGGCGATGATACCGGAAACCAATGCACCAAGGTCGCTCGCGGAGCGGCCGTAGGAGCCAGCGTCGGCCCTAGAGCCGATCTCTTTAAGGCTGTCCACCTCCCGCAGATCGGGCTGCAGGTAAGTGCTGGCAGCCGCTTGGGCAGCAACGGCTTGGGCTGCTGCTAGCGGGCAGCCGTATCGGTTGCGAAATTCGGTCGGGATCGAAGAGATCTTCATCGGATCCTCCTTGCATCAAAATCTTGAGTTGATACTAAGCAAGGAAGAGGCTGAATTTATGAACAGAATGTAAACATTATGAACAAAAATGCGAGAATGGTCCGTTTTTGTGAACAGAATGTGCTTTTTGGGCCAAAAATCAGGTCTACTTACGGAAACAGGTGAGGCATGAGACTAGGGATGGGAGTAGGGAGCGGTGGGGGGTCCACCTGCACGGCGTACTCGGTGAGAGCCGGCTCCTCTACCACCGCCAACTCCACCTCGGCTACCCCGGGCCCGATGAGGTCGATCTCCTCAGCGGCTTGGCGACTAAGGTCGATCACCCGCCCCGGTTTAAACGGCCCCCGGTCGGTGACCCTCACGTAGACGCTGCGCTCGGTGTCGATCCGGGTCACTCTTAGCCAGGTTCCGAACGGCAGCGTCCGATGTGCCGCGGTCAGGGAAGCCCGGTCGTACGGTTCACCGCTGGCGGTCGGCCGGCCGTGGAATCGATCATGATAGTAGGAAGCTTGGCCGGTCTCGGCGGGTGAGTGTTCTGCTAATGCGATACTCGGGCACACCAACAGAGCGCAGACGAGCCAAGCAGAAAACCAGAGGTGGAGTTTTCGACTCATTCGCGAGGCTTCTCGGTAGGGGAGCGCTGGCCTACTCAACAGCGGTAAAGGCCAGATTGTCACGTTCGCAGTGCATGATTTTTTTGGCTTTTCAGAAAGGTGGTTAGCTGTTCACCAGGAAGTGGGGGAAATCTTTATACGATCCACTTGGAGGGTAACTTGAAAAAAATCGTTTCTGCACTTGTCTGCTCGCTCGTAGCAGTCCTAGCAGTGGGCTGCGGCAGCTCCCGAGACCATCACCACGTACCCCAGCCGACCCCTGGTCCTGGCGCGCCTACCGGAGACCTTCGCATTCTACTTTCTGCTGCGGAGTTGGCGGAACTCTTCCCGGCTCCTGTAGCTCAAGCGCTGGAGGACCCGTCCATCGTAGAGTATCGAGTGTTCGCCTACGACGCAGCTGGCAATCTGGTAACCCAGGTCAGCCAGGCCCGAGTTCCGGGTAGCTCTCTTGATATTCTGCTGACCGGCCTTCAGCTTCTGCATTTTGACGTGATCGTGGCTGGTGTGGACAGCACCGGTGAACTTGTAGGGGCGTCCGCTTCTGAAGATGTGGTGCCCGTACAGAATGCGGTGCTGGAGATCACCAGGGAGGCTTTCGCCCCGATCGACGGATTCGTTCTGCCCGACCCCGACGACGGTGGTGACCTAGGTCCGGTTGAAGGTGACGAGGTCTTGGACGTTTCGGTCGCCGCGGACAACGGACTCTATAGAGTCTCCTGGGACGGCGAAGGAGGAACCGAGCCGATCCTTTTGCTCTCTGCGATCCCCTTGGACCTGATCGATGATGTACTGGATGCGAATATGGACCCGGAGAGCGCAAAGCGCATGTATTCTGCCGTTTCGCTCACCGATGCGGATACTCTCGCTCAGCCCTTCCTGTTGACCAACGGTAGCCAGGAGGGCGTTTACTATAATCCTGCCTTCGAAGGTTTCGACGGCTCGGAGTACCGAGTGACCGTGACCCGCGAAAACGGCGACTTCGGCTACATCGATGTCGTTCTCGGCGAGTAGCTGTCGTGCGCTCTGAGGTCGAGTGAGACGTCAGAGCTATCCGAAAAGGGATGAGCCATGGACCTGTCGAGGTCCGCGGCTCATCTCCTGTTAGGGCAAAAGGTTAGGCTAGTCGCTGAAGGCCTAGGGGAAATTTAGGCGCCGTAGCGCTCTTTCCAAGCTGAGACGGTGTCTTTGAGTTCGTCGAGTTTTCTATGGGATTCCAGCCCTTGGAGCGCTTTGAGGTACTCCCCTTTACTCATGCTCTGTTCTACGGCCATCAAGGCGGCGTCTCCCTCGGAAAAGCCATCTTGTAACAGGCTTTGGTAACGCTCGGCGATCTCGGGAACTTGGAGCTTTTCTTGGATGAACCGGCCGCTCTCCACCTCGTAGGCCTGGAGGTCTCCGATGACCTGCTTGATCTGACGGTTTCGGTCCTGATCGATAGCCCACTCCTTACCCACCTTGGGGCTGAAGCGGTTTCGATAGGCGGCTAGATCCCGAATCGAGAGGTCGTAGGTTTCGTTCTCCCACAGATCTTCAAACTGAGCTCGGGATGCGTCTCTCAACTCGATGGCCTCTTTATCATCGGGGTTGAAGTGGACGTAGGCGGACGTCTCCCAGTTCTCCTGGAGGCCCTTATTGCTAAAGTTGGTAGAGCCTGCAATCTCACCTTTGTCGGTCAGCAGCTGCTTGGCGTGGATCTTGCGATCATGAGAACCGGTTCGGGTGAGCTTGGACCAGCGCACCGGTATACCGTTCTCTTCTAGGAAGTTCACCCCCCAGCTGTTCGGAGTTCCGCCATCGGGATAGATACCGGAGTCGGCGACGATCCGAATGTCGAGCTCCTTGCCTCGGGCCAGAGCCTCGTCTCTTTTGGCTACGATCGCCGCCGAGATGGCCCGGGTGACTACGAAGCCAGGCAGATAGACGAACTCTTCAGCTTCGTTGATGGCGTTCAAGGCCAGCACTTCCCGTTCGGTAGGCTGATCGGCGATATCCACTCGGGTCTTGCCGATGGCTTCCCCGGCGGGCGTGGTGAGCTCGCCGAGAGCTTTCAGGTTCTTCTCGGACTGGGTGGCGCCGATCCCTTTTAAGATCGCGCTCTTCAAGGCTTCTTTGCCGGTATCGCTGAGTTTCACTCGACCCCGGCCGGAGACCAGTCCCTCGACGGCCGCCTGGTACCCTTCCGGCGGCGTATCGATCAGGCTCTGCAGCTCGTGTCCGGCTTTTTGGGCTAGCTCCTCGTAGCCAGTCACAGAGTCCGGGCGGGGGAGCCCTTCTCCGGCAGGCCCGGGACCGACCAAGACATCGAGCAGGGCCCCTATGCCTCGTTGGCCCACCCTCAAGTCAGCGCTCGAGAACTGTTCCCAGTGCTTCTCGCCCCAGATCTCTTCGGTGCCGACCCCTTTCGAGATGGCGATGTCCCGGTTTACGTTCTCGGTGAAGGTCCGGGCGGCGGGTCCTTCTAGCACATAGCCGGCGTCGATGTTCTCGCCGGACCCCATATTGGCGTTCATACCGCTCATCAGGACCCGCTCACCGACTCGTAGCACCTTGCGGTGCATCAGATCCGTGGGATCGTCTAGCTCCTGCTTGGCGGGGAAGATGCTGACCCCGATGTCGGTGTCGGGGATCTCGGTGAACTGGATGATCGACCTCATCTTGTGGGGGATATCGTCCACTTCGAAGTAGGAGTTCCCATCCTTATCTTTGGAGGGGTACGACAGTCGTCCCGGGTCGAGGTTCAAGCGCACCGGGCTACCGCTCTGGGCGGCTTTGGCCACTTTCCCGATCATGTCCGACGAAGTCAGCTCGTAGTACTGCAACGTCATCGGCAGCGGGTTCCCCTTCTGCCCCTCTTCGGCCGCGTGGTCCAACAGCCCGGTCAGCGTGCGCCACAGTTCGGCTCGGTGAACCTGCTCCACCTTGTTGCCTTGGGTCGTCATGCGGGACTCCCCAGTCTGGAAATCCTTGAAGGTATCGACGACTTCGGCGGCTTTGCGATCGCTGGTACCGGTCCAGTTGGTGCCGTTCGAGTAGGCCAGATAGCCGCTCACCACGCCGGTGGGACCGAAGCTTCCCCCGGCGATGGCCGTCACGGCGGCCCGGGCGGTGGCCTCTCGAAGCTCGGTTTTGAGCTTCTCTTGATGGGTGAGCAGCTCACCGCTGACGCCCATCTCTTTTTCTATCTCTTTGAGGGCGGGGTCTCGAAAGTTCCTACCGTTGGTCTTCCAGGTCTCCCAGTACCGCTCTTTGTCCTCGAAGTACTCGTCCTTGACGTTCTTGGCGTAGGAGTCGAGCGCGGTCAACCCCTCCTTCTCGAGGGCTCCCGTCTTTCCGAAGGTCTCGAGGGCCTCTAGCGCCTCCTTTTTCCCTTCCTGACTCTCGGCGTTTCGAGCCGCGCGATACATGCCCCGAAGGAAAGGGGTGTCGACTCGATCGGGTCGCAACGGGACTCCACCGATGCTGAAAGATGCGGGTGTAGAGCTCATCCTACGGTTGTGGCCTCCAAGGTCCTCACGCTACCGATACCTCGGCGCTTCAATTCTAAAAACTCGAGATCCGTCGGGCGACGCGGGTCCCTCATCGACGCCGGTTACGTCCAACCTGTTTGAATTCCAGACGGAATCGGAGACACCTGCCCGGGCGAGAGCCGTTTCGGTGAGTTAGTCGCTCAGTCGCTTACGCTCGCCGCGGATCTCCTGCTGGAGGTGCTCCACGAGGCGCTTCGAGAGATCGTAGAGGCACTGCTGAGCTAAGCGCTCTTCTACCTTTTGCATCACCGGGCCGTCTTTAGAGCCGCCCGTCATTTCGGTTTCGAAAACCATTTCGGGCTGTTCGGCGACGATCTCGCCGCTCTTGCTGTCGACGATGCGGGCGTGGGCCACCCCAGCGACCGTGACCATGTATCGCTGGGAGAAGCCGGCGGGTATTCCCGAGCCGCCGGGATAGTCCGGCGGTGCGCCACCGGTCATACTGGTGACCTTCGATTCGCGATTGAATCGCATATCGCCATAAAGAACGAAATCGGCTCCGTTATCGCGTCCGTAGCGAGCCGCATCGGCCGGGCCGAGCAGAGCGGCGTAGCTCTCGAAGATCTCTACCTCGAAGTTGGGAGCGATCTTTTCGATCTGCTTTTCTAGAGCCTCGGCGAGTTCGGCCTTGCTGAAAGGCTGGTAGGACCCCCTGACCTCTAGAGGTAAGATCAGTAGGGTTCGTTTGGGGTGCTCGATGCTCTTCTCTGTGGCGGGCTTGACGGGAGCGGCCTCGTGAACCGGTTGGGCTGATAGAACGGGGGAGACCAGTAAGATGATCAGCAGAAGTTGCAGGGGCATTGAGGTGGCGATTCTGTGTAGCATGCCGGGCGGTTTCGGACCGCGGCTTTGAGACCCTTCCAGCGCGGCGCTCGAGGAGGGTCCACTATCCGTCGGCTGCGGCAGAAGGGGCGAGCCAGACCCGAGGTGCCGAAAAAGGAAACGGCCGCCCTTGTCTAGACAGAGACGGCCGCTTCACTTTGGATTTGGTTTTTTGAGTTAGGGTTGTCTACCCTGCGCGACGCTGCTGCTGAAAGCAAGAGCGGCAGTAGAGCGGTCGATCGCTTCTAGGCTGGAACGGGACGACGGCGGCTCCGCCGCAGTCGTCGCAGGTCCCTGTAAAGGAACCCCCCCCGCGATCGTCTCGCGCGGGACCGGCGTTCTGCTGGCGCTCGTCTCTGCAGTCTTTACAACGACTAGGGTCGTGTTTGTGGCCGCGCTCGGCGTAGAACGCCTGCTCTAGGACCGAAAAGGTCCACTCTTGGTCGCAGCTGCGACACGGGGGCATCTGTCTGGGTTTAAAAATAGGATTCACCTTTCTATTGGGGATGCGCTGCATCGAACCGAGTCCGACTCACTCAGCAGCGGCCTCCGGAAAAAATTTGAAGCGCGGGGCAGTCTTGTACGAAGGCGGTCGGTGTAGCCGACCGAAATAACGACACCAAAGGGTGCTGACCGCGCGTCGCGTCCATGGTACCAGAGGACTCTAGGAATCCGTAGGGGTATAATGTACTAACACGAAATGTTGTCCGGGCCCTCTTGAAACCCGTGCCGGGACCAAGGGAAAAACTGGAGATCCCGGAAAAATCGGGCCCTATGAGAGCTTTACTTCGACTCTATTTCGTTATATTGGGAGTCCTCGTGACCTTCACTCCGGTGTGGGGTCAAGAGTTTACCGCAGCACAGGTGACGGACCTCCATTGGGGCCACCCTACCTTTGAACGGGAGAACTGGGAGAAGGTCTGGCCCAAGCTCGAAAGCTCCCCGCCGGACATCTTGCTTTTGACCGGTGACCACGCGGACAACCGGGGGAGTCGGAGTGTGTTCTTCCGGAGAACCCACGAGTTTCTCGCGGATCTGCAACAGCGGCTTCAAGGGCGCAGACTTCGGGTTGCCGTGACATTAGGCAACAACGACCTGTACCCGAACTACAGCACCGATCCCGAGATGCTGGAGAAAGTCCTTAGAGCCTACCGCCACTATCTAGGGGCAGAGTTCTATCTCGATGAGCTCGGGAACGGCCGACACCCCGATCCTCCGGCGGGCACGGCGTGGCTGTCGCTGAACGCACAGCTTTTCTCTCCGAAGAACGGCTACTCCGGAGCCCAGGAGCAGGCCGAGCAGGCTATGCGTTGGCTCCAAGAGGAGCTGGCCTTGGTCGAACAGGGCACCACGGTCTACCTTCTGAGCCACATCGCTCCGGTGGTGGACCTTTGGGACGGGGACCTGTCGTGGCAACAGCACTGGGTGGACCGGATCCGGGAGGTACTGAACGCCTCTGGGCACGAGGTCGCGATCGTTTCAGGGCACTTCCATCGCAACGAGATCTCGAGTCTCGAGCTCGATTCTGAGCGAGTAGTCCCAGTTTTCGTGTCCAGTGCGCTGTGTCGAAAGTACGACTATCACGCGGCTTGGCGCGAGTATCGCTTCTCCGGCGACCAGGTGGAGTTCACCATCGACTACCCCGGCTTAGATCGTAGGAGCCAACGGTACCGACTGGCCGGTGTGTTCGGGATGACCCCCTTCAGAAAGTTCCAGGAGGGTCTGCTCGAGAGCACCGAAGCCTACGAAGAGTACGCTCGCGAGGTTTACGCGTGGAACCCGGAGTGGAGGAGTTGGGCCACCGACAAGAGCAAGCGGGCTCTCCTTTTGGACCTTCTGACCGGCGGCGGCCTCGGAACACTCTGAGTTCGAACTTCGAATGAACGAGACCAGATCGAAACCCGCACCGTCGGTCGGGATTTGCGGCCGGAGCTCCTAGGGCAGCTCTTCGAGGGCTTTCGTCCAGCGGACGCTCTGCAGGATCGGGTGAGCTTCCTCGAGGGCCTCCACCGGATCCTCCACCGGCGAATGGATCATGAAGTTGTACTCGAGCCCACCGCGGATGACGACGGCGAGGGTCGTCAGATGAGAGGTCGGCCCGCCCGGCGGGTACATCCCTTCGATTAAAAAAAGAACGCCCTGTTCGTCTCCGACGGATATCGCGCTCCTGCCTAGGCAGTACTGTCCCTCGGGGAGGCTCCCCGGCGTCGATGCGTAGGCTTCATCTAGACTGCGCTCGGCCGCCCCTTTGGTGGCCACGATCGCTCTGCGGTGAGAAGAGTGCAGCGAGAGTTGGGCGTAGGGGTTCACAGAGCGGAAGAACTCGGCGGGCGCCTCTAGAGAAAAGCTGCCGTCGTCGCTATGGAATCTAGCCTTTTCCGTTACCCCCCAAGCCCAACCGAAGGAGATAAGGAGGAACACAAAAACCGGGAGTGTTCGAAGGAATCTGCTCGTCCGCTGCATCACGAGACTCATTTCGAAGGCCGAAAGGTTTCTCCCCTTAGCGCCGAAGCAGATCCCTTCGATGATGCAGGTAGATCAAGCTTTAGAACGCCTCATTCAACAGTTCGCTCAGCCGTTAGCCTTCCTGAGAGAACTCATCCAGAACAGCTTGGATGCGGGAACGGAATCGGTCGAACTGGAGGTCGGTTACGACCGCGAAGGCCGGTGCTGTGTCATTACGGTCAGCGATACGGGTGAGGGGATGACCCGAGAGGTGATCGACATGAAGTTGACCCGCCTCTTCTCCTCGAGCAAAGAAGACGACCTGACTAAGATCGGGAAGTTCGGAATCGGCTTCGTCTCTATCTTTGCCATGGACCCAGCCCTCGTGGTTCTCGAGACCGGAAGGCAAGGTGAATACTGGAGGGTCCTCTTCCAGCCGGACCGCTCCTTCGAACGGCTGCGCATGGAGATCCCCGTCGAAGGTACCAAAGTGAAGCTCTACACCCGATTAGGGCGAGACAAGCTCAAGAAGCTCATCGCCGACTGTAGGGACACCGTCGAGTACTGGTGCAAGCACTGTCACGTCGAGATCGTGCTGAACGGCGAGCCGATCAACCGACCGTTCGGCTTGGACGACCCGCTCTTCGAGTACCGATATCGAAACGACGCTACCGAGGCGGTGTTGGGGGTCACCGAGGGGCAGTCGACCTTCGGCTACTTCAATCGAGGGCTCACTCTGCTCGAAGGGAACGGTTCACCGATCGAAGGCGTCTCGTTCAAGGTGCGCTCGGTCCATCTAGAACACACCCTCACCAGAGATAACGTTCTTCACGACGATGGCTATCTGAAACTGATGGACGAACTGACCCGGGTGAGCCATAAAGAGATGCCGACAGCGCTCTTTTCTGAGCTCGAGCGAAGTTCGCAGCCCGAACTCTGGAGAGCTGCCCAGACCGTCTGGACCTACCCCGACCAGCCGTCGAGAGGCCTCCGTAGAGCCCAGGTTTTCCCTACCCGGCAGGGTCGTGTGTCGTTTGACGACCTGCCCTCGACGGTCTATTTCCCGGGTGACGACGAAGAGCTGCGAGCGGCAGTAGAAGAAGAGGGCTTCACGGTGCTCGACCTCCCTGATGCCACCCATCCTTGTTTCGATTTTTTAAAGGATCGCTCCGTTGCGGTTCACTCGATGATAGGCGGGTTCGTGTGGCTCGATTACCACGAACCTGAAAGGGGAGAGGAGCAGGGGCTCTTCGAGGACCTCCACCGCCTCCTCAGACGGCCGTTTTCTTCTGTGCAGCTACGTCTGGCGACGGTTCGACAGAGCCCGTCGACTTGGAAGCCCAAGCCGATTCTGCTCGCTCCGGAAGGGCGTTCCGTTTTCCCGTGCGTTTCCGGCTTTCTGCAGACGGGAGGAGGCGATACCGTAGTGCTGCTCACCGACCAGCTTCTGTGGAGGACGGCCCTCGCGCTCTGGGAGGCTCAGCCGGAGCTCGCGCTGGCGACCTTGGTCGCTGCGGAACGCTTAGAGTCGACCGGGAGGACTCAGCTTCCGAAAGGGACTCTCGAGCGACTTTTAAGAGAGCTCAAACAGAAGGGGACCGCTTCGTGACTTTGGCAGACCGCTATCGGAAGGGGACGGAGTTCGTCTCTGTTGGGCGGTTCACCCTAGACGAAACGAGGGCTCGGGATAAGATCGCTCGCTTTCAGCTGACCGACCCGGTGGAAGCTTTGCCGCTCCTGGCTCAGGCTGCGGTGGCCATGGGGGCTGAGAAGCTCACTTTTGCGTCGCAAAGCACTAGGGATGGAGAGTTCTCTCTCTCGGTTCGAATCGTAGGCGCCGAACCGGATTCGGAGCTGCTGGAGAGCCTCGACGATCTACTCTTCGAAGGCAGCCGAGAGACGCTTCCCTACCATCTGATAAGTGTGGCTCTCAACGCCCTGCGCCAGAGCTCCGGGAGCGCCGAGCTCAAGAACCTGTCCAGAGGACGAGGCTTGGAGATCCGGACCCCGTGGGGAGCAGACCCGAGTCGTTTGGCCGATAACCTCTCTGAACGTTTCCAGCACTTGGGTATTTCGTGGAGCTTGTTCGGAGTCGAGCGGTCCGCGGTTTCGGTCGGCGAGGGCCGGGAGTCGATCCAGATTCTACCCCACTCGCAAGTTACGGAGATCCTGCTGGTGCGCTTCGGGGTCCTGGTCGGGCGAAGAGAGCTCCAGAAGCCTCTCAATTTCCGAGCGGTCGTCCGAGACGATCGCTTCCGGCTCGACGCCTCCTTTGCCGATGTCGTCGAAGACGAGGTGTTCCGTACCCGCCTAGAGCA
This sequence comes from uncultured Burkholderiales bacterium, assembly GCA_964505925.1. GTDB lineage: Bacteria > Vulcanimicrobiota > Xenobia > Xenobiales > JADMJV01 > JAEXNA01. The sequence continues at coordinate 1,305 of CAZDLH010000027.1, read as the reverse complement.
GACGTTGTCTTCAGCTCTCGAACTGGCTGCCGAGTGGGCGCAAGCGCAGCTGGGCGAGCCGGGGGGGGCGGTACTCCTTCGGCGTCTATCCTTATGCAAGCACGGTGAGCCTCTGGACGCTAAGCTTGCTGGTCTTCCTCTTTTTCCCTATGCGGACCGACAGGGTGCGGGCTCCAAGGCTGAGTTCGAGGCCCTGTTCAAACAAGAGAAAGTGCTGTTCTACTCAGATCGGATCCTCCGGCTTCAGATGACGGATCCCATCTTGCACTTCGAAGACTCCGAGTTCCGGCAGTTCTGCTGGAAGCTGTTTGGGGAGCGGAACCTCAAGAGGGTTGACGCGATCTATGAACAGAGACAAAGAGCTATTCGCAATCGAGCTCGCTGGAAGTCTGATGAGACTGAGTTCGAGCTGCCGCCTGGTGAGTATTTAGCGACGAAAGAGATCGGCGGCTCAAAGTGGCGAGGGTTCGTCGGCATCGCTGCCGACCTATCGATCGATGGGCTGACAGCCGACATCTTCTATAAGGGTCGTCTTCTTAGTTCGGTGACTCTTTCGGACGCGGTTGCGGGGAGTAGGGCCGTGCTCGATTTCGAAGAGCTCCAGATCCTACAGGACTGGTCTGGACCCACGGGAAGGGCCTTCCGCACTGCGTTGAGGCAGGCGCATACCGAGCTACGAGGAGCGATCGAGAGCATTGAACTCTCTCCAAAGGCTCTCACGCCGGAGCTTCGAGAGGCTCTATGGTCTCTTCTCGAGCAGGCCGAAGACCCCCCGAGATTCGCTTTCAAGGCTCCGATCCTCGAACCGATCGGAGAGTGCCAGGTCCGCTCCCTCGAGGAGATCTCCGATACGGCTACCGTGTATCTGGTGCGAGGGGATCGCTATCTGGAATCTCTCAGACTGATCCCGGCCGAGCGAGCGGTAACCTTAGTCTACTCCGAGCGAACCGAGAAGGTTCTTCGGAGACTGGTGGCTTCCGAGCGAGTGGTGGATTTTCGTCGAGAGCAGCATCGACTCCAGGCTGTTCAGGAGCAACTCCAGGCGTTAGGCGATAGGAGGGTAAGGCTCGATGAAACGATGCCGTGGCCCGAGCTGGAGAACCAGGACGGGTGGACTGTACACAGTTTTTCCGGCGAGGGGTGGGAGGCTCTAGCGGTTCTCGGTTATGGCCATCCGGAGCGAGCGGTAGAGGTCGGTTTTGTCCTTGGGAACCTCGTCATCGAATCAGCGAGCTATCGTCGTCTAAGAGTGCTCAAAGCCGAGCTTCAACTCTGGGGGACGCGGGTGGTTTTCACTTCCGATTT
>CAZDLH010000026.1:0-11471 GCA_964505925.1 uncultured Burkholderiales bacterium | reverse complement strand
AAGGGGGTTAGGAGTCGTTACTCCGGAGAAACCGCGGGTTTCGGGGCCGGGAAAGATGGTAGCTTTCCACTCCATACCGTCGAGTTCTCCGGTAAGCTCGTATTCGCCCGTGGTAAAGTAGCCGTCGATATTGCCGGCACTGGTACCGTGGCGAAGAAATGCGACGGCCTCCGAGACCCCGGCATCAGCGGCGTAGTAGGCCTGGGTGTCCATCTTCTGGCGGTTGGCGGCGTGCAGCTCCACTGGGATCAGGTTCCAGAAGGCGACCGCCAGAAACGCGACCACCATCAGGTAGAACAGGGTCAGGACTAGGATCGAGCCTGATTCACGGTTTCTTTGCTGATGCAATTTACTCAAAGGCATTTCGGTTCTCCTCGGTTTAGGGTGCAGTATGGAATGGTCCTGGATCATTCCGGAGTATTTGTATTGATAGGTAAGAATACTCGGGTTCTCTTGATAGCTGGGGTAGGCTCTTTGGCCAGCCCGCCGGTAGGTAGCGGCAGATAGCGGCGGGCTTCGAATGTGACGTCCACCACCGTGTCTTCCATCTGGCTAAACGTAACACGATGGAACCCGGAAGTTAGGGCGATATCGTCCGACGGGTCGCCAGGGGTGTTACCATCGAGTAGGATCATCCGTTGCTGCAGTTCGGGATCGCTCTGGTCGGCGCCGGGGACGTCCTGGGTAAAGATGCGGTACAGGCCGCGGCGGGCGATATCCTCAATGTCCCAGCTATCCAGGCTAGGGTCTTGGATTCCGAACGGGTCCCTTGCGTTAAGAACTGCAGCAGAAGCCTCAGGCACTCGTAAGATCTTATCGACGTAAGCTTCGGTTGAGCGCAGTAAGAGCCAGTCGGTCTCTATAATAGTATCTTCCGGTGACGGAGGCGGAACTAGGATGGGAAAGAGACTGAGTTCACCACCGCTCTGAAAGGGGTAGTCTTCGGGTACTTCCTCTTCATTGAGGGGGCGGGCGATCAAGCCTCTGGCAGTGTCATCCGGGTGCCTAACCGCGCTGGCGATATAAGGGATAACCCGGGAGCTGGCTTGGCGTAGCTTCTGATGCATCTCGAGCTTCGCCGAGCCGTGCCGGAGCATGAACTGGGCTTGGGCGTAGACGCTTATGAGCAGCCCGAACATCACCAGCAGCACCGAGCAGACCACCAGAACTTCGGGAACAGTGAACGCTACTATGGCTCTACGGTCTCTCCGTCGCTGCATGGGTCCTCCAGGAATCGTGTCGTTGCTATACAGTGAAGGGGCGGGGTCCGCAAGTAGAAGTGGTCGTGAATTCGAAATTTTCATTGGACTCAGTCGTCCTCCGGATTCTTTAGGCGTGTGATTCCAGAGATGGAAGTGGAGCGCAGCACACCCTGGTCGAGCCAGTAGACCGTTACCGTGAACTTCCGCAACCCGAAGCGGTAGGTGGAGGTCTCCTCACTTAATCGTGAGGCCTGGATCGTCCGGCGGAAGCGCTGCCCTTCCCATTCGGCCTCAGGGGCGCCCGGATCCCGCAGGCCCGAGAGGCCACGCTGTTCGGGGGGGACCCCGACGGGTGTGTCGAGCAGCGGGAGGCTGTTGAAGTCGGCAGCGGTGAGCTCCCAGGGCTCCCGGCCGCCGAGATCGTCGTTGAGCCCGGTGTCTCCCACCGGGAGATCTATAGAGTTCCCACCGGGGAAGGCGAGCTCATTGTCGGAGCGGATCAGCTCTAGGATGTGCCGGGCGTGCCCGGTGGCCTCCGAAAGGGTGGCCCCGTGGGCCGCTGCTCTCTGGCTGGCGACCAGGACCGCCATCAGGGCCATCAAGCCGATGGAGACGACCCCGATGGAGACCACCAACTCCACCAGGTTCAGGCCTCGGCGGCTCTGTTTGCGTCTGACCCTATAAAATCTGTGTTCGGTCATAGCTTCCATCCCTGTTTCCCAAAGTTACACCTCATCGATATCTCACTTCTTTTCAGTTCCTAACCCGCCTTTCGGGCTGCCCCGTTGGGAAGGGTCTCTGGAGTTAAACCCCGGTGGGCGCTTCCTCCCTACAAAGAGTAGCACACATTTTCAGATCATGAAGCAAGGCAGCATACAAAGTGGTCGGTTTAGTACTTCTGTATGGTGCAGCCGCGCTTCAAAGTAGGCCGAGGCTGGGCTACTTTGAAGCGGATGGTGCGGGAGCGCTACCCTTCGGTCAGCAGACCCTCCTCGGCGGCCTCCTGCATGACGTCTTGCAGCATTTCGCTGTAGCTGGACATAGACAGGTTGGCGCGGTGGATCGAGCCCAGACCTTCCCAGACCTGGCGTACGCCGTTGATCAGGTGCTGCTCGTTCGGGTCCTGCAGGTACAGCTCCATACTGCGCAGCCCCTCTTCGGCTTCGGCGATGCCGTGGGTAAAAGCGCCCGCTACATCTTCGAGGTACGGTAGGTGCTGGGTGCGCCAGACCTCGAGCTGCTCGGGGGTGAAGGCCGTCTCATCCAAGGCGGTGGCAGCGATCTCGTCGAGCTCCTGGGCGTACTCTTTGAGGCCCAGCGCGGCCTGGTGGACCTCCTCGGAGAACTGCTCGGGGCTGATCTGGCCTAGATAGATGGCGTCGCACGATTCGAAGAGGCGAGCCACGTTATCGGTCATCACCAGCTGCTGGGACTCCTCTAGGGCCGGGCCGGACACCATCGAGAAGGTGGAAGATGGGCTCGCGCCGGCGTCGTCGGGTCGGGGGAGCGGATCTCCGCAGGCTTCGCAGACCCGGTTCTCCGGCGGGTTGGAGCGGCCGCAGGCCGGGCACAGGATGTGATCCTGGTGCTGGGCGGCGGTCTCGTACACCTGGCGCGACTCTTCTAGCTCCCGAGCCGTGCTTTTGAGCTGGCTCAGGCATTCGTCGATCTTGGTCCGATCGTCTTCGTCTAGTGCACCGCCGAGATCTTCGAGGGCCGCGTAGTGGGAGTCGATGATGTCTAGAGTTTTGGGGAGCTCCTCTTGGACTAGCGCCGAGTCGGTGGGGCGAGTCAGATTGGCTTCGAAGCTTTCGGAGAACTGCTCCATGACTTCGCCGTAGTCGTCGAAGCAGCCGTCGAGGACCCGGTCGATCAGGTCGCCTTCGAGATGCTTTGCGACCACGGCCAGCAGAACGTTGGTGGCGGGGATCGGGGTCTCGCCCTCCAGAGAGCCAGCCAGGAGGGCCTCCGTCTGCTCGGCCTCTTGTAGGCGCTGGTCGAAGCTCTCTAGCGCGGCGGCTACGGCGCCTTCGCTCTGGGGCTCCACGTTCTTTAGGTCGTCGAGGGCGGCCAAGGCTTCGCGGTACATCTCGGCTAGTATCGTGCGGCCGGGCAGCGGCGCCGAGGCTACGCTTGCCGATTTACCGGTCAGACCAGTGCGGCAGTGGGCGAGCACCTCCCGCCAGCCTCCGGTGGTGACCTCGCCGCTGCGGATCCCTTCGGCGATGCGGTCGATGGTGTTGGCCGGTGCGGTCCCGTAGGTGCCGATGGTGGCGTAGACCAGGCCGTAGTTCTCTACCGCTTGGGTCAGTCGAGGGAGGGTGTCGTGGGAGCTCTCGTAGGAGCTGACCAACACCGAGCTGTCGTCCGATTTGAGCCCTTCGTAAGCCGCTTCCAGCCAGTCGCGATACTCGCGCAGGGCGCCCATCAGCGCTTCGAGCGGCTCTTTGGCCTTCTCGACGAAGTCGCTGCCCCGGGCTTCCGCTCGGTTCGGTACCTGCTCGATCTCGCGCTTGGCGATGGCTATCTGTTTTTCCACCAAGGCTAGCGTGGGTTGGGTGTCCTCACCCCCGATAGCGGCCATCAAGCCGTGTCTAATCGCGTCGATCGGATGATCCGAAGAAGCCTGTGTTGCGAACATTTCTGTCTCCTCACCTCTACTTTTGTTGGCTTAGAAATTCTGGAGCCGTCCTAGCATACCTGCGCCGGACTTCTAGTCGGTCTTCTAGAAGGTATGACCCCCTCCGCCGACATATCAGATCCGCATGAATATGCAGTGGCTCTCTCCTCACCTAGACGGTCGTCACGGGGTGAACCCCAACGAAGTTCTCTTGAGCAACCTGGCCTTCGGTACTCGCATCTTGGCGCAGCCGAGCAGCTGGGATCTCCTAGGGCAGTGGCAGCGGGAGCCCCAGGAGATCGCCGATCCGTGGCTCCAGCGAGCCGAGAGGGCTTTTTTGATGCTGCGGGAGGGCGAGCGGCCGGTGCCGGACTTCGTGGCGCGCTTGGGTCGGGCGTTGGAGCGGTTCGTGGAGCCGTCCGCCGAGACCGAAGCGGGGGTCGAGCTTCGACCGGAGCCGCTCTTGGAGCTGCTGGCCCGTGCTCGGGAGCGCTACTTTGCCGAGTGCCTACCCCAGCCGTACCAGGGTCCGGTCGAGGCGGTGGGGCCGCTGATGCATCGTCCGGTGCGCCTGGTAGAGTTCATGTTCGACCATTGCGAGGCGTTCCTGAAGGCCGACTTGGAGCCCGAGGCGCGGGACCTGAGCCTGGAGTTGGTGCGCCTGTTCTTCGACCGACCGGCTATGAAGCTGCGCTACGAGCAGCAGTTCTGTACGCCCCACACGACCCAGCGCCGGGCGGCGCGAATGATCGAGGCGCTGCCCGCCGGCAGCCGAGTGCTGGTGCTGGGCGACGACGACTTGGTGTCGCTGGCGTTAGTCGAGATGACCGACCAGCTGGAGGTCGACGTGCTGGAGCTGGACGCCGATCTAGTGGCCTTCCTCAAGGACAAAGGGGCGGGCCGCTTTCGGGTGCTCGAGCACAACCTGCGCCACGGGGTGCCCGATTCGATGCGCGGGGTCTACGACGCGGTGACCACCGACCCGCCGTACGCCGACGACGGTATGCGCTTTTTTCTCGAGTGCGCGAAGGCGTCGATGAAGCCGTCCCCGGACAGCTTTCTGTTTCTGACCACCTTCCCCGGGCTGCTCGAGACGCCGGAGCAGTTCTGGACGGACCTCGACGAGCTGGGACTCGAGATCGAGACCACCCGGGAACACTTCAGCCGCTACATCTATAACAACGGCTATCGAGTGCAGCACCTGGCGGCGCTGAAGATGCTGGGCTCCCCGCTGCACCCTACCACCGAGCTACTGGGGTTCCCGTTTCTGTACGCTCACTTTTTCGAATGCCGACTGAGAGCGGGCGAGGCTACCGCAAAGGGCTGAGCCGACCGCGCCCGAAGGGGTACAGATGGGACTTCGTACAGGTTTTATCGCATTCGCTGCACTTCTTCTGCTAGCGGCAGGGGGCGGTCCGGTCGGGGCCGACGTCGAAGACAGATTGGATCTGGGGTACTACACCTTGTGCACCGAGATTCCGTTCGGGCCGCCCGAAGCCTTGGGCGAACGGATCCGCTCGGTTCGCTACCCGGCCGAAGCGCCGGTCGACGCCACCGAGATCGAGGTCTGGCTGCTGCGCACCGATAGGTCCGATGTAGAGCGGATGCAGCGCAGCGGTATAGCTCCGAACGTTCTGGCCAAGACGGCGTTGGGTGTGCAAGGCCAGCCCGAAGAGATCAATAAGACGCTCTTTATGGGGGCCACCGCCGCCCGTGCCGTCTATCGAGTCGAGACACCGCGACCCCACGAGCTTCACCTTTTTCAGGGGATCGATCCGGACGGCCACCACCTGTCGGTTCTGGTGAAGCTGTTCGACGAAGAGGCGAGCGACGGCCACGCCGAGCGGGCCAGCGATCTGCTCCGGGCTATCGCCAACGACCTGCAGACAAAGTAGGTCGGCCCAGGCTAGCCGATCTGCACGGCCCGCGGGCGACGCCCAGCTTCAGCGCCCAGCCCAGGAGTCTCTGGGCAGGAGTCTCTTCACACCGCTACCTCGGTCCGGCGGCTCTGCGGGCCGGAGGGCCGAGCGCGGTCGGCGAACGCTACGGCGCCTGGGGTGGAGTGTCGAGCCCCGTTAGTAGGCGCTCCAGTAGCAGCTCCACCGAGTAGACCTGGCGCATGAGAGCGCGCTCTTGGTCCGGGCTAAAGCTTTGGCCGGTCTGCAGGCGGTGCAGCACTTCGGCCTCTTCGACCTCTTCGATCTGCTTTTCTAGGTCGACTAGCTCTGCCGGGGACATGCGGCCTTGCTCGCGTAAGGTCTCGAGTTCGTTACGCCAGAGGAGCAGCCGCTCTTCGAGCCAGGGGGCGTAGGTGGGGGGCAGGCCATCTTCCAAGTCTAGCTCGGTGGTGGCCGGCTCTTCGAGAAGGGCGCCTAACTGGGGAGGGGGAGGGGGAGGGGGCGAGGGAGAGGGAGGCCCCGTAGCTAGCAGCTCGGCGGTCGTCTGGGCGAAGACCGGTGGCGCCGCTCCGAGTAGGAGGCAGGCCAAGAGGGCTAGCACGCATCGAGACTTCCACATGCTTATATTATGGCGTAGGTGTGGGGTCCCGTGCAGCCTCGGTAGGCCTCGAGGACCCTATACGATGGGATACTCTTTCGACGACCGGGCGCTAGCTCGCGCGCTCTTCTAGGCGGTCCACCCGCTGGCGTAGCTCGGAGATCTCCTGGCGGATGCCGCTGGTACCGTAGCCGAGCTGGCTTATAGCCGCGACGATCTGGTCTATCGTATCGGCCATCAGGTCGGCCCGCCGAGACAGGCTCCGCCCCAAATCTAGAGCGCGGAGGGCGGTACCGTGGGATTCGGTGGCGATCCGTTTCGACTCTTCGGTCTGACCGGCCAACTGCTCAAAGCAGCCGGTCAGGCGGTGGGTCTCTTGGGCTTGCTCTCGGCTCGAGAGCTGCATGAGCCGGAAGTTGTCCTCGATGGTTTGAAAAACGCGCTTCTCGTCCATTTATCTATCCTCACTTCACGATTGTAGCACAGCTTTGGCCCGTTCTCATCGCAGCAGATCGACTTAGGAGCGGTGCTCTATCTGGCCTTACCGATTCTAGCAAGAGGGGACCGAGGCTCAGGCGAACGGCTCGTGAACGTTTTGGGTCGGGCGTCTCGAGTCGGGAGCTTCGAAGCTCTCGGGCCTCGTCTGTTCGGTTATCGGCTCTATCGAGGGCGGGCTGGGCCCTTAGAACGGTGTGGCCTCGGCGAAGGGATCGGCTCCGTCGAGCCAAGCTTGGAGCGGTTCGTCTAGGTCCTCCAGGAGCAGCCGACTGGCCTTGGTTAAGTCCACCAGGGGGTGGGGTAGCCCCTCGGCTTCCAGGGCGGCGGCTAGGCCCTCCTTTAGCCCCTGGGCGCTGGCCACCAACGGGATGAAGGCAGGCACGGCCTGCTTTGAGGGGTCCGGACTCTCGAAGACGGCCCGGCAAGCGTTCACGTCGGTGGAGTTGTAGCCCCGGCAGGCTAACGGTCGGACCGGATAGACGGCGCAGGCCCCGGCATCGTCGAGGTAGGGGCAGGGCAGGTTGGTGGCCATGCGCTCCTGCGAGCTCATCTGGGCTGTGCGCTGGTGGGCTTGATCCACCGAGGCTTTGACCCGCATCTGCTGGTGAGGGTCGAGCTGAGTCAGGATGAAGGCTACGATATTGGCCACCTCCGGCACGGTGGCCGAAACCGGAGGGTAGCAGCAGTAGGTGCAGCCGGAGCGGCAGGCTAAGACCGGGCGCTGCGCTGTGGCGATCCGCTCGGAGTCGGCCTCGCAGCTCTCGACCGTTTCCAGCCCCAGGCGCACTAGCGTCATGGGGCTACGCTCGGCGGCCAGGCTGCGGGTCACGTGTTGGGCCACCCGAGCCCGCTGGTCGCGGTACAGGCCCTGGGCCGCGCTTTCGCCTCCGGTGCGGGGCTTGGAGCCCCCCGGCGCTCCACCAAGTTTCTTGAGCTTTTTACGGTGACTGGCTTTACCCATAACAGTACAGTACCATTGTGCCCCCCACCGGCACCAGGCGTGTCTTGGAAAGCCCCGGTCAGATCTCCCCGGCCAGCCAGCGGTAGAACTCGTCGATGGCCTCGGAACGCTCGGGGTCGGCCAGGCGGTGGGTGGTGGCGGCGCCCAGGATCCCATCGCTGCGGTACAGCACCCCTTGGAGATGCACAGGTATGTCGGCGATCAGCTCGTGGTCCAGCGCGTCGGAGAAGACCTGCACCTTCTGGATCCGACCCCGGTCGGTGTCGAGGTGAACCTCCACCATACCCCAGGAGAAGCGCTCTTCTAAGAAGTGCCTGAAGTTGGGCGTCTTGGCGTAGTTCCACTCCCAGGAGGCCAGCTTCTCCCGATACTGGCGTAGGGAAGGGATGGCCGCAAGCTTCCGGCTGTCCAAGGCCTCGATCTCGGCGCGGCTACCGTAGTAGGCGAAGAACTCCTCGATCACGGCCTGGCAGAAGGCGTCGTGATCTAGCTCCGGACAGAGCTCGCTCAGATTTCGCACCCTGGAGCGGACCGAGGCGATCCCTTTGGCCTCCAGCTTTTTCTTGCTCGGCGTGAGATAGGAGGCCAGGCGGCCCAGGTCCACTTTGAACAGCATGGTCCCGTGGTGGAAGAGGCGGTCCGGGCTCTCTTTGAAGGCGCTGCCCGAGACCTTGTACCGCCCGGACTCGTCGCAGACCACCAGGTCGTTTCGCCCCGAGGCTTCGAGCTCCACGCCGAAGCGAGCCAGCGCTCGGATCAAGATCTGGTTGTTGCGGGCGTGCAGCTCCTTGGAGCGGACTCCCTGCTCTTTGCCCGACATGAAAGTGAAGCAGGTGTTGCCCAGGTCTTGATAGACGGCCCCTCCCCCACTATGCCGGCGGACCAGGTGGATCCCGTCGGCTTGAACCTTGGCCACATCGCACTCGCTCCAGGCGTTCTGGCTGCGCCCGATCACGATGGTCGGTTCGTTGCGCCAGAGAAAAAGGAGCCGACAGTCGGGGTCCAGGTCGCGGTAGATCCAGTCCTCGGCGGCCAGATTGAAGTAGGGGTCGTTAGAGTCCGAAAGCAGCACGCGAAGCGGTGTAGACATACCGCTCCTGGTTGAGTCCCGGTCTTCGGTTCTCCTGCGAGGGCCGACGAGCACAAAGAAAACTCTACCGCGGACAGGGCGCGGTCTTTACCGGGTCTAGCCGGCCCAGCTGGCAAGTCCAGAGAAAAGGTTTTCCAATCGGTCGCTGTTCACGGAAGAGCCCGCCAGCTCAGGCGAGAAAGAGGTGGCGTCGCCGTTGCCGGAAGAGGCTAAAGGGGCAGGTAGCGGCTGTACTTCTAGGGATTCTTGCATTCCGGGGAACGCTGGTAAGGGACCGATCTGGCCGCCTCGGTCGTCGCGCCCCTCTCGGAACATCATGTCTCGTACCTCGGGGCTCTTCTTCTGGCAACATCCGGTGATCGGTTCCATATCTTTTCTCCTAGAGTCGATTCGTTGATCCTACCTTAGGCTTCAAGGGAGGAAGACAGCGGGAATCGTCCGGGGGTTCAGGTTAAGAGAATGTTACGGTTAGATGAACTTTCGGTTCGGGCTAGTCCACCGTCAGCAGCAGTTTTCCGATGGTGCCGTCGGAGGCCAGCGTCCGATGGGCCTCTTCGACCTCGCGGATCGACACGCGCTCGTGGATCACCGGTCGCAGCTGCCCGGATTCGAAGAACGGCCAGACCTCTTCCTTTAAAGAGGCCATCAGGGAGCTCTTCTCCTCCACCGAGCGGCTCCGCAGAACCGAACCCCGGACCGAGAGCCGCTTTACCAGCAGCCGTCCAAGGTTCAGCGTACCCGAAGCTCCGCCCAGGAGCCCGATCAGGACGAGCCGGCCCTGGGTGTTCAGAGCCGAGATATTATCCTCGAGGTAGGAGCTCCCCACCGGGTCGAGGATCAGGTCGACGCCACCCCACTCCTGGATGGCCGGCAGCCACGGGCCCTGATGCCGGTTTACGGTCAGCTCGGCGCCCAGCTCTTCGCAGAAGGCCTGCTTTTCGGCGCTCCCCATGGTGGCCGCTACCGGATTACCCCATAGGCGACAAAGCTGGAGGGCGGCACTGCCCACGCCGCTGGCCGCCGCGTGCAGGAGTACGCGGTCACGCCCTTTGCGCAGCTGCCCCTCTCGCACCAGGTTCAGCCAAGCGGTGGCGAACACTTCGGGTAGGGCTGCGGCCTCCTCGACGCTCAGCCCCACAGGCACCGGTAGCGCCTGGCCTGCGGCGACCACCACCTCCGAAGAGTAGCCCCCGCCGGTGAGCAGGGCGCAGACCTCGTCCCCGGGGCGATGCTTTTCGACCTGGGAGCCCACCTCGGTCACGGTGCCCGCACACTCCAGACCTAGGATGGGCGAGGCGCCTGGGGGTGGAGGGTATTTCCCGGCCCGCTGCATCAGGTCGGCCCGGTTCACGGCGGTGGCTCGAACGGCGATCCGGATCTCCTGGGGGCCCAACGGTCCGAGCGGTTCGCTCGGCTCCCAGGTGAGCCGCCCATCTGTGTCTTTTACGGCGTGTCGCATCCGACTTTCTCCGAGCTGGAATCGCGGATCCCCTTTAGGGCCGGGTCAGAAGCGGACGACTCTGGGGGTCAGATCGGCCTCTTCGATGAGCCTCAGGTAGTCCTCGGGGGTGACCTCATCCCACTGCTTACCCAGGATCGCCAAGAGCGCCGCTTCGATAGCGTTGGTGCCGAAGCTGCGCCCGTCGATCTCTGGAGTGGTGGTCACCAGCCACGCTACGCCGCGCTTTTTGAGCTCCTGGAGGTCGGACCGGGTCACCGTGTTGGTCAAGACGCCTTTCCCCTGCAAGCTGTCGGGGAGTCTCCGGCGCATCAGGTGGAAGTCGCCGGCGATCACCTCGGCATCGGCGAAGTAAGGGTCGGTCAGTTCGTCCGGCTCGATCGCCTCCTGCTTTCTCCCGATGGGATAGACCATCGAGATCGGAAGCTTGCAGATTTCGGGGAGCAGTTTCTTGGCTCGCTCTTCGAGCTCGTCGAGGGTCAGGATCGGTTTGTCGATCCCTAGATTGAAGAGCATATCTCCGTAGACGGTGTGGGCGCCCACCTCTTCGAGAGCCTCGGCCATGCCGAAGCGGTCCATAGCGCAGACCATCAGGACTTTGGTCCCTTTTAGCTGGACCTCACCCGACTCTTGCAGCTGCAGTACGGTGCGGCGCTCCAGGGTGTTCTTCAGGCCGCTGCCGTCCACCACGGGGGTGATCCGAACGGCCTCCTTTAGGCGCAGGCCGTCCCGGAAGGCGAAGGTCTCCCGGCGGGATTTCAGGTAGATGTCGATGCCGCCCAGTCCGATAGCGTCCACCGTGCCGTCGAGCTCGCGCAGGAGCGCTTCGGCCTTTCGAAACTGGCCGTTGACACCGATCCTGCGAATGGTGACGGTCTCGCCTAGGAGCTCGGTCTGGGCCTCGTGATCGCGTTTGGAGGTACCCAGGGATACCGAGACGACCGTCTTCATGAGATAACGCGGATCGGACGGCGGGCTTCTTGGATATGAGCGGCGACCTGCTCGATCTTCTCTTTGGAGACCGGCTCGTCGAACGCTCGAAAGCCGGCTAAGCGAAAGCCGTTGCGGGCCGCTAAGCGCTCGATCTCCTGCACCCGGTCGAAGTCGAGACCTCGCCCCAGCGAGAAGTTCTCGAAGCGGCCTTC
>CAZDLH010000025.1:0-11483 GCA_964505925.1 uncultured Burkholderiales bacterium | reverse complement strand
AGTCCTTCCAGAGTCGCCCCCCCTTCGATAAGGGACCCCGCCCGGCGAGCTGAGGTGGCTCGGAGCGGACAGGCTCCCCTCCAACGTCTCTAGAGCGAGAACCGTCGGAACCGATGGCTCCACCGGGAGGGGCGAGGGCGGGAGATAGCCTGCCGATTCTCGCTCCGGCAGCGACTCGAACTCCTGGAGTTCGGCGGCCAGCTGGCCTCGGCGAGCCGTCTCCTTGGAGGCTTGGAGATTCGCCATCTGGTCGGCCACGACCACTTCGGCTCGACTCTCGAGGGCCGCAGCTCGCTGGCTCTCCCCTAGGAGTTGCCACCGCTTAGCGTCGATGGGCAGAGCCTCGAGATCGGTATGGTGCACCCGAAGCTTCCCGTTTTGGTAGGTGACAAGCTCCACCGTCTCCCGGGGATTGATGTGGACTAGAAAATGTATCCCGAGCTTGCTCAGCGGTTCGAGGCTCGCCTCGGTGATCACTCGATTTCGAAAGTCCTTAACGATGAGGGTCTGACCGATCTTGCTCAGAAAGACCACGAAGGATCTACTGAGGTGCAGTACTCTCGCCTCTTTAGGGTAGGAGACAGCGAATCGCTCCTGAGAGTAGGTCCAGACGATGAACGCTCTGCGCCCGCTCTTTTCCATGCCGAAACCGATGGTCCCGTTGGTGGTCAAGAGCCGATCGCGAGACAGCCGTCCTTCGGCCACAAACTCGCTGACGACGGACTCGTCCATCACATCGATCAGCCGAACCAGAGACCGCCCCTCCCGGTCGCGCTCCAAGACCGAGAGAAACCCGAAGTCCGCCGAAGCCCACCAGACCAGACCGGCACTCTGCCTAGGGTCTACCACGGTCTCGTAATAGCAGTTGGAGTTTCGACCGGACCAACGGCTCAGCACGAACCGATGGAGGCTGGGTCCTACGTCCCCTTGGGCGGATCTCTGTCCCAGGAGGCGTTTGAGTTTCGAGGTGAAGCGCTGGGCCGGCAAGACCTGCTCGTAGGCTACCTGGTCTCCATCGGACTTCACCGAGAAACCCTTCAGAACCCCGCCCTCTGCGCTCCCGTCTAGCCCCGCCACCGCGTGGCATCGCTCCGCCCGGACACCTTTTTCCATACGCAGCCGAAACACACCCTCATCGGACCGAAAGAACGCATCGCCGTTATCCGCCAAGCAGATCAGCTCTCCGGCCATCCGATCGTGCACCCGATGGGTCACCTTGAGAAAGCTATCTCGATAGACGTGTAACCGGCCGGGCTCGCGCACGGCAAAGTATTCCGAACTGTTTGAAGCGTAAAGTCGAGTCATCGCGGGCTAACCTGAACGGCCTCTTTGTCATAGAGTCGAGAAGAACCTCGTACTGCGCTGTTTCTCCCATAGCCGGAAAGATAGTAGCGCCCCCCAACCCACCGGTCGTACCCCTCCCGCTCGAGTTGGACCGAGCCTTCCAAGCAGGAGAAGCGCCGATAAGGTTTAAGCGCTCTCGAGCAAGAAATTTGCCCCTGCGTGGGACCCTTCCTTCCGGAGCCATGATGTCAAAACTGTTCGCCCTCCTCGCCCCAGTCGCTCTCGGTGCCGCTGCTCTCGAGCTCGCCGGTATGAGGGTTGGGGACTGTCGCGTCTCGTTGAGAAGCGACAGGATAACGGACCGCACTATCTTCTTTGCGGACGACAACCGAGCCTGTATACGGTTCTCGATACCGATGAAGAATACCGGTCGACAGCACGCCTTGATGATCGATGCCCGAGCGGTATTTCAACCCATGGGCGAAAGCTTTTCTGAATTCCAACCGGTTCTCAGGTGGATCAACCGCGAAGCGCCCCGACAGGACGGCTACTGGGAAGCTCACATCATCAAGCCCGGGAAAGACCTCGCTACGGTGGTCGAGATCTGGCTCGCGGCGGAAGGCCTCAAGCAGAAGCTGGAAGCGCTGGAACTCATCCGGGTAGACCTCCATTACAAATTCTACTGCCGAACGCCGATGAAGTACCGCAAGGAGGAGCTCACCTTCCGCCTCGATAGCTTCAAGGAGATCTCTCGACTCCCGCTGCTCACCGACGAAGAGAAGACCTCCGAAGCGGCCGCTCGACCCCCGGCTCGGACCTTCCCGCCGGACGCACCGGTACTCCCTCTTAGCACCCCCCTACTCCGTCCCGGCGATGAACTCGTAGAGATCATCCGTGAGGCCGCCACGGGCGTCGCTGAACCGGGCGATATGATAGCCATCGCCGAGACGGTGGTAGCCATCGTTCAAGGTCGGCTCGTATATTGCGAGGATATCGAGCCCGGCTATTTTGCCACCCGTCTCAGCAGACTCTTCAAGATGGACGCCTCGATGTCTTCACCCTACGCTTTCGAGATGGCCATCCGAGAGGTGGGACTTCCGAGGATCCTCATGGCTACCGCAGCCGGGGCCATCGGAAAGCTGAGAGGTCAGCCCGGCGAGTTCTATCGGGTGGCCGGCCGCAACGTCGTCACCATCGACGACTGCACCGGAACCCTACCTCCGTTCGATAAGCACGTGGTCATGGGCCCGGCTAGGGGCGATCAACTCGTGGCCTCGTTGAAAGCGGCTACGGGCTACGAGATCTCGATCGTCGATGCCAACGACCTCGGTAAGGTCGACGTCCTACACAGCAGCGACCCTACCATGCACGACGATGTGGTGGAGGCTCTCAAGCCGAACCCCCAGGGCAACGCCGGGGAGATGACCCCTCTGGTCTTGATCCGTAAGTCGTACCGGTCCCAACCCAGCAGCTCTCCTGCACTGGAAGCTCAGGCGACCGCAGCTCTACCGGCACCCCAGGAAGGCTCGGAACCCGCCACTTAGGTGGACCTCACCGATCCCGCTTCTCTCGGCTTACTTCGACGAGGTGCTGTCCCACCTGCTCGGCCTGGGCACGGGTGAGTTCACCGAAGCGAAGGCCGCACAGCCACTGAGACTCTCGACGAAAATCCTCGCTCCGATAGGCTCGAACGTGAACCACCTGCGCCGGCAGGAGCGATTCCCGTTCGGCTAGCCTCACCTCCAGACGCACCGGTACGAACGGCGCCAGGGCCCGAGCGCTGATGACGGCGGCCCCTCCCAAACTGAGGTCCAGAAGCTCGGCTGGTATGCTGTTCTTCTCTCCGAGCCGTATCTGAACTCGCTGTCGAACGGCGGCTCGAGCTTCGCCGCGCCGGGTGTGAAAAGCGTCTTCGGAGAGTCCGTACTCCGAGAGGATCCGGCCGACCCATCCCGCCTCCCCTGCAGGCTCGAGGTGCACCCCTATATCCCAACCCTTAAGCCCAGGGCGTACCCAACGAACGACGACTTTGGCTTGCCGTTCCGGTCTCACACTCTGTCCGTAGGCCAAGGCCATGCCGAGAACCTGACCTCTTCGATAGGGCGGGCGGCAGATCCCAAATCGGTTCGGCTCCGCCTCCATCTGCAGCCGAGCACCCTCGAGACTGAGGTCTGCGAGGACAGCCTTCCTGGAACGGTCTCCGTGTTGGAGCACCACGGGGAGGCTACAGAGGATTCGGCTATAGCGCCGGCGCTGGGTGAAGTCCCGTCCGTCCCCGATCAAAATCCGGTGGATATGCTTGCGAAACCCATCGAGGATCGACATACGAGCCCTCTTCGGGCAACCGGGCCTATCGACCCTTCCCCACCCTAAGGCGAGGATCTCTGAACTCCATCAGCGAACCGCCTTGGCCATGACAGCAAAAGACCTTACCACCAAAGTAGAATCCCAACCCACCGAAGCCTCACCGGAGGCCGGTAGCGAGGGGCGCCACTTCATCGCCCAAGAGATCGTGTCGGATCTCGAATCGGGGCGATACTCTCCGCCGATCGTAACCAGGTTCCCACCGGAGCCGAACGGCTACCTCCACATCGGGCACGCCAAATCGATCTGCCTCAATTTCGGTCTAGCTGAAGAGTTCAAAGGTCGCTGTCATCTACGTTTCGATGACACCAACCCTACCAAGGAAGACACCGAGTTCGTGGAGGCCATCCAGCGCGACGTCGCCTGGTTGGGGTATAGCTGGGGCGAGCACCTGTACCACGCCTCCGACTATTTCGAGCGCCTCTATGAACTGGCGGTCGAGCTGATCGAGCAAGGGAAGGCCTACGTCTGTGACCTGACCGCCGAAGAGGTTCGGGAGTATCGAGGAACCCTGACGGAGCCCGGTCGGCCCAGCCCCGGCCGCGACCGCTCGGTGGAAGAGAATCTGGACCTGTTTCAACGGATGAAGGACGGTGAGTTCCCCGACGGCTCGAGAACCCTCCGTGCCAAAATAGATATGGCCTCGGGCAATATCAACCTTCGGGACCCGGCCCTCTACCGGATCCGGCGAGTCCCGCACCACCGGACCGGCGACCGCTGGTGCATCTACCCGATGTACGACTGGACCCACGGGATCAGCGACGCCCTGGAAGGGATCACCCACTCGATCTGCACACTGGAGTTCGAGAACCACCGTCCGCTCTACGACTGGTTCCTCGAACAGTTCGA
Source organism: uncultured Burkholderiales bacterium (assembly GCA_964505925.1). GTDB lineage: Bacteria > Vulcanimicrobiota > Xenobia > Xenobiales > JADMJV01 > JAEXNA01. The sequence continues at coordinate 6,986 of CAZDLH010000025.1, read as the reverse complement.
CCTCCCGTCTCGCCCAAGACAGATCGAGTTCTCTCGCCTCAATCTCTACTATACGGTGATGAGTAAGCGAAAGCTGACTCAGCTGGTCCAAGGGGATCACGTCGAAGGTTGGGACGATCCCCGGATGCCTACCATCGCCGGCCTGCGTCGCCGCGGCTACACTCCGGAGTCGCTTCGAGAGTTCTGCGCTCGAATCGGGGTCAGCAAGAACGAGGGCTGGATCGAATACAAGCAGCTCGAGGACTGCCTGCGAAGCGACCTCAACACCAAAGTCAAGCGGGTTATCGGAGTGCTTCGCCCTCTGAAGGTCGTCATAGAGAACTACCCGGAAGACCTCGTCGAAGAGATGCCGGCCCCCTACTATCCCGACGACCCGCCCCTCATGGGGGAACGGACCTTACCGTTTACCCGGGAGATCTATATCGAAAGAGACGACTTCATGGAGGATCCGCCCAAGAAGTTCTTCCGACTCGCGCCGGGCCGCGAAGTTCGACTGCGCCGGGGCTACTACATCACCTGTACCGAAGTCGTGAAAGACGAGAACGGAGAGATCGTGGAGCTGAAGGCCACCTACGACCCGGAGAGTCGAGGCGGCAACACACCGGACGGAAGAAGGGTGAAAGGGACCATCCATTGGGTGAGCGCGTCCCATTCCCTCGACGCCGAAGTTCGGCTCTACGACCGACTCTTTACCGTGGAGCGCCCGGATGCAGAAAAAGAGCGAGATTGGCTCGAGCTGCTGAATCCCAACTCGCTGGAAGTCGTTCGAGCGAAGGTCGAACGCAGCCTGGCCGACGCGGAGCCCGGCTCACGTTTCCAGTTCGAAAGGCTGGGCTACTTCGTAGCGGATCAAGACTCCTCGCCCCAGGGGTTGGTCTTCAACCGCATCGTCACCCTTAAGGATTCCTGGGCCAAGATCGTAGCCAAATCTGGAGGTAAGAAGTCGTGAGTGTCGAGATTACGGGGCGCTACTTAGGCGGCCTAAAGATTGAATCCGTGCACGGCCCTTCGAAAGCGCGGCTCCTCACTGCCGACCCGGTGGACAACAAAGGGGACGGCTCGAGCTTCTCCCCGACCGATCTCCTAGCCACCGCTCTGGGCACCTGCATGCTGACCCTGATAGCCATCGTCGGCGAGCGCGACGGACTGGACCTGTCGGGGATGGAGTATCGGGCCGTCAAAGAGATGGCGGCAACCCCGCGAAGAGTGGGCCAGGTCCCTCTTGAGATCAGGCTCCCCTCGAGTCTGACCCCCCAACAGAGGAAGCGGCTCGAAACGGCGGCGCTGACCTGCCCGGTCAAGATGAGTCTCCCGGAGGAGCTCGAAACCCCAGTCCGCTTTCTGTACGAGTTGTAACGACTTTTTTAGAACTCTATAAGGGCCGCAGAGTATGTTGGTCCTATGGCGGTTCGAAAAGACGATTCCAAACACGAGTGTTCCTGCGGCCGAAGCTTCCGGCACGCTATCTCTTTGCGCCGCCACCAGAACGTGACCGGGTGCGCTGCCAAGGTGGAGACTCAGGAGTCCCAGCCTAGCAAAGCCGCCTGTGAATCCATCGACCTCGCCCCCATCGCAGCACCGACGGCCGGTCCGACCCCCCCGACCTCGGAGTCGGCTCCTGGGCAGCCCGCCCCCAAGGTGGAGCGCTCCCCCATCACCGTAGAGCAGATGGCCGAGTGGCAGCGACGCTGGGAGAACCAGCCGGTCTCGCTACAGCAGAGCTTGAACGAGTTGGGCAAAGAGACGAAAGAGAACTTGAAAACCTGCGCACTCGGAGCCTGCCAGGCGGCCTCGGGTCTCCGCTGGCTGGCGACGGTCGGAGCTCGTTTCGCAGTGTTTGTAGCGCTGGTGGCCGTCTTGGGCTGGTCCGTTCTGTTCGGTCTCTCGCGACATCTCGAGGCCGCACCGGCTCCGGTGAGCCAGCAGGTTGCGATGGAGTTGACCGCGCGGACTATGGTGGAAGACCTGCTGACCTTGGGTCGAGTGGGTCAGTTTCAGAAGGCCCACACCCTCCTCACTCCGTCCACCCGTGAGCGGATCGACAGCGTCAGGTTGGCGGCGGTTCTCAACGGTTTGCCTCTTCACCAGAGCCCTTCGAGCTACCGCGTTCAAACGGTGAACGCCCAGACTATCGAAGTTACGGTTCTTCGGGCGAACGCTCTCGAGGTCTACACCGTCAGTCGACACCAGGCCGGCTGGGGACTCTCGGGGATCTCGGTGCGCGAGGTCTAGAGCGCGCTTCGGCTCCCTGTGCCGGAGCCTCACCGTCTTCTCTAGAACTACTCGGTACGGATCACAGCGATCAAAGACAGTTCTCGATACTTCTCAAGAGGTACAGCCTCGGTCCTGACGGTGAAGGCGTAGGGAGCTAGGCTCCCCGCTGCGCAGCGGAAGGCCTCGAGTAGCTCCGGCGTCTGATTGAGTCCGTAATACATGTGAAACTCCCCAGGCCAACAGAGATTCCTGAGCCGGATGGCCAAGTCGAAGAGCTTCGTTCGCCACCATCGCCTGCTACCCGGCTTCGCAGGGGTGGCCGCCACCGTTAGGAGGATCCCCTCCACCTCCAGCGAGCCGAGCGCGCTGGTCAGCAGCGCTCCCCGCCACCTTTCGAGGACGTGACCCCAAGCCCCGAAGATAACGACCGCAGAGTAGAAGTCAGCGGGCAGTGCGAGACCTTCGAGATCCGTGCAGTGGATGCGGAGCCGCCCGTCCCCTGCGGCATCGCCAGCCGACTTCGCGGCGCGCTCGAGCATGCCGGGGCTAAAATCGAACCCGTCGACCGTGTATCCCCGCTTCAGAAGTCGACGGGCAGCCAGCCCGGTACCGCAGGCGAGATCGGCAGCTGCGTTCGAGCCCCTCGGCTCCGATACCAGCTCGTCGAACCGCTCGAAAGCGTAGTCGAGGAGCACCCCCGGGGTTGCGTATGGGGTGGCCTCGAACTTGGGAGCAAGAAGGTCGTACCCCCTCTTGGTACTCGAGAGAGCCTGCCTGGCTAACTCCCAGAAAGTAGGAGGGTTATGGGTCGACGCCTCCGGCTTCAACGGTCCTCGCCGCGCAGCTCCACCACCGTCTCCCGCACGCCCTTCGCGAAGCTCGAGAGGGACTCGGGTGGCGGAGAATGGACCAGCGAGCCGAAGCGCACACCGACCTTCGGCCGAAAGAGCCGTCGGAATCGGGAGCCGAAAGTCCGGTTGGGTTGCCGAGAAAAGATCGAATCGTAGAGGCCGGTCAGAGCGAAAGGCACCACGGGTACGGCTCGCCGCTCCAGGATGCGCTCGACTCCCTTACGGAACTCGCCGACCTCACCATCCACCGTTAAGCGCCCCTCGGGGAAGATACAGACGACCTGGCCATCGGCTAAACTGGCGTCGATCCGATCGAAGGCTTCCTGAAGCAGTTCGGGATGGGTTTTGCCGGATGCGATGGGGATGGCGCCCGCATCCCGGAAGAGAAAGCGGAAAATAGGTAGGTTGAAGTAGGTGTGCCACATTACGAACCGTATTGGCCGCTGGACCGCACCCAGCATGACCAGCCAGTCCAGAAAAGAGACGTGGTTTCCGACCAGCAGAACCGGGCCTTCCCGGGGGATGACCTCGCCGTTTCGCACCGAGAGACTGTAGATACCGTGATTGATGAGGTATGCCAGAAAGCGGAGAAAGAACTCTGGGATGATAGTGTAGATGTAGAGCCCCACCAGTAGGTTCAGCCCCGCCAACACCGCAAACATTCCGATACCGGTAACTCCGAAGTGAGCTAGGAGGGCGAGAAACCCGAGCGACAGCACCATCAGGCAAGCGTTGAGCACGTTATTGGCCGCGACCACTCGGCTGCGAAACTGTTCCGGGGTACGCTGCTGGATCAGCGTATAGAGCGGAACGATATAGAGCCCAGAGAACACCGATAGCCCGACGAGATCCAAGAGGATCCTGATGCCCATCGGCTCTGCGATCAGTTCGGAGATACCCATTAAGGAGCCCTCCACCACAGGGAAAGGAGAGCCGACATACGCGAGATCGAACAAAAAGAGCGAGATGCCGAGCGAGCCGAACGGTACCAGACCGAGCTCGAGACGCTGGTATGACAGCTTTCCGCACAGCACGGCGCCGAGCGCTACCCCTATGCTAAACATCCCACTGAACAAGATCACGACTTGGGCGTCCACACCGAGGGTCTGCTTACCGTAAACGGGCAGAAGGCTCAGTAGCCCAACCCCGAGAGCCCAGAACCAAGAGATCCCCAGGACGCTCAGAAACACGGACCGGGTCTGTCTCGCGAGCTTTAAGACCTTGATGGTCGGGACGATCGGATTGAAGTCCACCTCGATGGAAGGGTCGGCCGCCGGAACATCCACCACGAGCTTAGCCGTCAAGTAGCCGGTGATGGAGACGAAGAGCAGCATCGCTGAACAGGCCCAGATAGCGAAGGTCGAGTCGGCCAAGAGACCGCCCGCGATAGTACCCGTCAAGATCGCGAGCTTGGTGCCCGTTTCCACTAAGGCGTTCCCTTCGACGAGGTCATCGGTCTCGAGAAGCTGAGGGATCACTCCGTACTTAAGCGGGCCGAAAAATGCAGACTGGACCCCCAAGAGCCCCAACGAGAGAAACAGAAACGGGAGGCTACCTAGAATCAGGCCCACCGTCGCTGAAACCGCCAAGCCCACCTCGATGGCTTTGATCTTGCGGATCATCGAAGCCTTATTGTACTTGTCAGCCAGTTGGCCGGCGGTCGCTGAGAAGAGAAAAAACGGGAGAGTGAAGAGGGCCGAGGCAAACAAGGAGATAGTCTCCTCGCTGTGGGTTCCCCCGCCCAGTCCGTGATAGACCACGAGGATCAAAAGCGCTTGCTTGAAGAAGTTGTCGTTGAATGCTCCGAGGAGCTGTGTCCAGAAGAGTCCCCGGAAACGGGGGGACAGGATGAGTCGCATGGCCTTCGTTTCGCCGCCTCGGTGGGTTAATCATACCAACCTGGAGGGAATTTCCTAGGGCAGGTGAGCACAACGAAAAGACGAAGCCGGCGGCTATGACCCACGACATAGTTTTGATTAAAGGCGACGGGATCGGCCCGGAGATCTCCGCTGCCACCCAGAAAATTCTTCACGCAGCGGGCGCACCCGTCCGCTGGGTGGAGAAGTACGCGGGGCTCGCCGCCCTCGAAAGGGGCAGTAAAGTCCTTCCGGAGGAGACGGTCGAAGCTCTCAAAGACACCGGCGTTGCGTTAAAAGGGCCGTGCACCACGCCGATCGGCAAAGGCTTCGTCTCGGTGAACGTCGCCCTGCGCAAGACCCTGAACCTCTATGCCGCCCTGCGCCCGGTTCGCTCTTTAGAAGGTGTGGAGACCCGGTATAACGATGTCGACCTGATCGTGATTAGAGAGAATACGGAAGGGCTCTATTCCGGTATCGAACACGAGGTGACCGAAGGCGTGGTAGCCTCCATGAAGGTGGCTACCACGGTCGCCTGCCACCGTATCGCTCACTGGGCGTTCCGATACGCCACCCACCGCAAGCGAAAGCATATCACCGTTTTTCATAAAGCGAATATTATGAAGATGTCCGACGGACTCTTTATAAGAGAGGCTCGTAAAGTCCATCGAGAGGACTACCCCAACATCGACTATCAGGAGAAGATCATCGATGCGGGCTGCATGCATCTCGTTCAGAACCCGAGCCAGTTCGACATCCTTCTCCTCGAGAATCTTTACGGGGACGTCGTCAGCGACCTGTGCGCTGGACTCGTCGGGGGGATCGGGGTGGTCCCCGGTGCCAACTTCGGCGACCGCGCGGCTTGCTTCGAAGCCGTCCACGGGTCGGCCCCCGATATCGCCGGTAAAGGGGTGGCCAATCCTCTGGCGCTACTCATGTCCTCGGTTATGATGCTCAACCACCTAGCCGACGAGCGACAAGATAAGGTCTGCGCCGAAGTGGCCGACGCTATCAAGTCGGGGTACAACGGATGCCTTCGAGCGGGTGAGAAGACCAGAGACCTCGGGGGGTCCCTCAGTACCATGGAGTTTGCCGACCGTCTCATCGCACGTCTCGGAGAGGAAGCCCCTCAGCCCAGCTAACGGACAACTGAAGGGCCGAAGCGCGGTTTAGTCGAGGGGGAGCCGCCAAAAAGAGCGGCGGAAGCGTAAGGATCGCGAGTGTCGACTCGAAAAAAGAAAAAGCATGTCTGCTCTTGTGGTGAGACCTTCAATCACGGGATCGGACTCCGGAAACATCAGCGGCAGACCGGTCACAAGGGATCGAGGATCGTCGAGGACGGAGACGAGCTCGGCGACCCTCCTGCACCCGAGGCGCCCGTCCCGACTCCCCCTCCGGCCGCTGCCCCGGAACCGGCGGCGGCGGCTCCAGCGCCCCCCCCTGCGGATCATGAGACGGACACCGACGAGCCGGACAACGAACAGACGGTCGTCGTCCGGTCCGGGGCGTCCTCGACGGGACGCGCCCCAACCTACCGGGAGGAGTCGTCTCCCCGGGCCGCTGTAAGCGATCCTAACATCCGCTCGCGCTTGGCTCACCAGCGCCAGAAAGTGAGTCTGGTAGGGCGTGGCCTCAAGGTTCTGTTAGCCTATCGCGCCAGGTCCGCTGGGTCTCAACTCAAACGTTCAGCGCGCTCGGGGGCCGACATCTTCGCTGAAGCCCTCAAACTCGCGGTGGCCCTCATCTGCTTTCTGGCCCTCCCGGCGGCTGGACTGTACTGGTGGTACGGTCAACGCGTTTCCTCCGAACAGAGCACTCCCTCTCCCGCCGCCTTCTCCTTTCAAGACGGAGCCCTGGCAGCCAGAAGCGGCCTTTTGACCTACTTCGATAGACTATCGAAGAAGAATTTCGACCAAGCCTACGGGATGCTCAGCAGCGCTTGGCAGCAGGATCTCTCCTCCAGGAGATTTCGCGACGCCTTCCTCGACATCGAGGATCTCCGATGGGCCGTGGTCGACCAGCGACTCCTCCCGGACGGACGCGCTGAGATCGAAACGAAGCTCGC
>CAZDLH010000024.1:0-11529 GCA_964505925.1 uncultured Burkholderiales bacterium | reverse complement strand
TGAGCGGTGCGCACTCGATCGGGATCAGAGTGCCCTCGATCCTCAACATCGGGGTCTTCCCCGATTTGATGTAGACATCGCTGGCCCGCTCTCTAACCGAGACCGTTAATACTTGATCCAACAGCCCTCTCAGACTTTCGATCTCGATCATGACTGCCTCCTACTAGATACCTTTTCGTCGTAACGGAGCTCTCGTCCCTGTTTCAAACGTTCAATGTTTTCCCGATGACGGAAAAACGCAAGGCCGGCTGCCGCCACGCAGAAGAGAATGGAGGGGACGTCCTTTTTCTCCAAGGCCATGAAGATCGGAAGCGAGACCATCGCGGTCAGCGAACCGACCGAGGGGTACCGGGTCAAGGCCACACCGGCGAGCCACACCAGCCCGGCTAACAGAGCCACCTGCGGCGCCAGCACGAGGACCACACCGAAGGTGGTGGCGACCCCTTTTCCGCCTTTGAAGCCGCGGAAAACACTGTAGTTATGGCCCAGGACCGCTAAGAAGCCGAAGACAGCTTTGGCTATGGGTAGGGCGAAGGGCGGCAGCAGAGCGACGTAGACCAGCAGCACCGCCACCGAACCCTTCAAAATATCTGCGGCCAAGACGATAGCTCCGCCTTTGGCTCCCAGCGTTCGGAAGGCGTTGGCCGCCCCACTATTACCGCTGCCGTGCTTGGTCAGATCCGAACCCACCTGGCGGGAGATCAAGATCCCGAAGGGGATGGCTCCCAACAGATAGGCTGCGACCAACAGAACCAGCGTCCAGAATCCAAACATGTCCTACGACCTCCCAAACTTCAGATGGATCGGCGTTCCCACGAATCCGAAGGCGGCCCGCAGCTGATTCTCGAGATATCGCTCGTAGCTGAAGTGGATCAGGTCGACCGAGTTCACCTTCAGTAGGAAGGTGGGCGGACAACTTCTCCGCTGCGAGCAGTAGAGCACCTTCAAGACTCGACCTTTATAGGAGGGCGGAGGGCGAAGCGCCACCGCTTCGTGGATCACCTCGTTCAAGAGCGGGGTGGCGATCCGTCGATTCCACTGCTCGTAGACGGCGGCCACGGTGGGCAGGATCTCGTCGCACCCCTCACCGGTGACAGCCGACAAAAAGATGACGGGCGCGTAGGCCGCGAAGTCGAGGTCCACCGACATCTTCTGTACGAACTTCTCTCGTCGGGCTACGGTATCGGCGCGGGTTCCGATCAGGTCCCACTTATTCACCAACACGACCACCGCCAGCCCGGCCTCGGTGATCATGCCAGCGATCCGCTTATCTTGCTGAGTCACGCCGGCGCTGGCGTCGACCACCAAAACTCCGACCTGAGCTCGCTCTAGGGCACCGCGGGCCCGGAGCCCGGAGTAGTACTCGACCTCGTCGTCGACCCGGGCCTTCCTACGCATCCCGGCGGTGTCGAGCACCCGAAACGGTATACCCTCTTCGTGGATCAAGCTATCGATGGTATCGCGAGTGGTTCCGGCCACATCGTGGACCAGACTTCGCTGGGTTCCGACCAGACGGTTCAACAGGGAGGATTTCCCTACGTTCGGTCGTCCCACGAGAGCCAACGCGATCTCCTCCGGTCGATCCTCGGCCGGGTCCCAGGGCGGCAGACCTTCGACCACCCGGTCCAAGAGGTCCCCGGTGTTGGTCCCGTGGATCGCCGAAACCCCGACCGGGTCTCCCAGCCCTAAGGCGTAAAAAACGTACTGGAGCGGCTCCGAGCGGGGGTTCTCGAGCTTGTTCACCACCACCAGGATCGGCTTGCCGCCTTTGCGCAAGCGGCTCGCCACCTCTTCATCCAAGGGGTGGATCCCCTCTTGGCCGTCCACCAAGAAGAGGATCAGGTCGGCCTCCTCCATGGCGATCTCGGCCTGGCGGAACACCTCCTGGCGAAGATCGTCGGTATCGTACGGGTCCATCCCACCGGTATCGATCAGAAGAAAGGGGCGCCCGTTCCATTCCGCCTCGGCCACGATCCGATCCCGGGTCACGCCCGGTCGGTCGGCAACGATGGCTTGCCGGCGCCTAAGAATCCGGTTGAAGAGCGCGGATTTACCCACGTTAGGTCGGCCTACGATGGCTACTGTTCCGGCTATGCTACTCACTCGTCGTCGTCCTCATCGTCATCCATATCCTCATCGGGGAAGTAGCCGTAGCCGCGCTGGAACAGCTCGTACAGGAGCTCCATCAGGCCTGGCTTTTCGCGCGCCTCCCCGTAGGTGAAGCTGCGGCGGCTCGAGACCTCTTCGATCACCTCTCGGGACAGGGGCTTCGGCCAGCAGAGGCCGTCCACGAAGAGCTGTGGGCTCTCCCCTAGCCATCCCAGCAGACGGATCCCCTCGTGGCGGCGCCATAGTTGGCACTGCTCGAAGTCGCTCTGGAAGTCCTCGAAGGAGCCTTCCTGCTCCTCGCACTCCGCCGGAGCGCGCTGAGGGCGAGTGATCATCATCCCGAACCACTCGACGAGCACCTCCCGCTCGACCGGCCCTTCCCGCAGAAGTCGGAGTACCCGATTGAGATCTTCGTCGGTCAGTAGGCCCGGCTTGCTCGGGGTCGACAGATCCGGGTCGGCGAAACGTCGGACCCCCATCTTCGACTCGGACCAGGGTGCGAAGTCGGTCATGAGTTCGGCTTGGGTGGGTGCGAGAAAGCCGAAGGAGTAGGTCAGACAAGGCTCCAGCGCTACGCCGTTGTGAGGGACACCCGGCGGAAGATAGAGCATATCCCCCGGTTCGAGCTCGAACACTTCGGTGGCCTCGAAATCCTCGATCATCCTGATGTCTAAGCCTTGGCGCTCCCGGTACTCCCGGACCTCGCCGATCTCCCAGCGTCGGCGCCCGGTCCCCTGGAGGAGAAAGACATCGTAGGAGTCGGTATGAGGTCCGACTCCAGCGCTATTGGCGGCGAAGGAGACCATGACATCGTCCTTGCGCCACTCGGGTAGAAAGTTGAAGCGGTCGAACAGATCGGCGACTTCGGGAACGTGGCGGTCCACCTCCTGGACCAGAACGGTCCAGTGGCTATCGCCCAGGGTTTCGAAGAGGTCGGGGTCTACGGGTCCGGGAACGACCTGCCATGGGTGGCTTCCCCCCTTCTCCAGGATCAGCCGCGAGAACACGTCTTCGCGGCAAGCTAAACCGGCCAACTCGTTCGCGTCGAGCGGAGACTCGAAGTTCGGGAAGGCCTGTCGGATCAGAAGCGGAGCCTTCTGCCAGTACTCCGCAATAAAGCGGTCGGGGGTGATATCGCCGAGAGGCGCGGTGTTTTCCATCATGCGCCTGCCCTGTTCGGCTCCTGGGAGAGACTCTCCTCGGAGCCGACCTGCTCAGCCTGAGTCCCGATCTGCGAGGCGCTCCCGGACCGTCGGCGAAACCGTTCTTCTAGTAGGCTCAAGACCCGCTCGATGATGGCCTCGACCCCTAGGCTCGAAGAGTCGATCAGCACGGCGTCGTCGGCCGCCTTCATGGGTGCGCAGTCGCGCTCGGCGTCTCGGCGGTCCCTTTCGGCCAAGGCGTCGCACTCGTGCTGCAGCTCCTCGGGGGAGGCCTGCTGGCTGCGCTGGAGCAGGCGCCGCTTAGCCCGCTCTCGGAGGTTCGCTTCCAAGTAGAGCTTGAGCTCAGCGTCCGGTAGGACCACGGTGCCGATATCGCGTCCCGCGAGCACGACCGAAACCGAACGCGCCAAGCGCTGCTGCGGTTCCAACAGATGGTCGCGCACCGAGGAGATGCGGGCCGCGAAAGGGGTGGCCCGCTCGATCTCCGGGGCGCTCAGGTCTTCGGTCACATCCTCCCCCGTCAGCAGAACCCGGCACTCCGAGCCCGCTGCAGGCTCTAGGCTCAACTCCATGCCGTCGAGCAGCGGGGTCACCGTCTGCGCCGACCAGTCCCCCGGCGCCGCCGCGGTGGTCTTCATCAGATAGAGGGCCACAGCCCGGTAGAGCTTTCCGGTGTCGAGGTAGCTGACCCCCAGCCGCTCGGCCAGCAGGCGAGCCACTGTCGACTTCCCGCTCGCTGCCGTTCCATCGACGGCGATCTGGAAAGGTGGTCCCGTGAATCTTTCGCCAAGCATCGCTATCCGTCCCAGTAGAATCGACCACCCGGCCGCGCCACGATGACCGTCGGGTTGATCAGATAGATTTCGGCCACCCTTCGGATATCTTGGGCGGTAACCTTTTCAAGGTTGCGCTCGAAGTTCTCCTCATAGGAGTAGCCGAGCCCGATACTCTCGGCCCGCGCCAGCCGAAAGGCCGTACCGGACGCGGTCTCCTTCTCGAGTAGAAAGGCGCCCCTCACCTTTGCCTTGGCGTACTCGAGCTCCCCGGATTCGAGCAGGGTGGACTGAAGCTGCTCCACCTGTCGGAGAACCTCTCTTCGGACCTCTCCCACGTCTTTAGGCCGGGTCACCACGTAGGTCAAGAAGTGGGACGGCCCCCGCAGGTCCGGATGCAGCGAGCTGATGCTGTACGACAGACCGCGCCGTTCGCGGATCTCGTTGAAGAGGCGCGAGGAGAGCCCCTCGGAGAGCAGGCTGCGCAGCACCATCATCGGTACGTGGTCCTCCGAAGCGGCGCTGGGCGCCTGAAACCCCACCAAGACCCACGCGATATCAGCGGTGGTGCTCAGATCGACCCGCTTCTCTACGGCTTTAGGCTCCCAAGGCAAAACCATATCGGTGGCTGTGTTCGGACGCAGACCTCCGAACAGATCCCGCAGTTCGAGTTCGGTCTCGGCTCGGGGTAGGCGCCCGACCATGGCCAACACCAGGCGGTTCGGAACGAGGTAGCTGCGGTGAAACTCTCCGACCAGCTCGGGCGTGATCCGGTCGAGGGCTAACGTCCCGCTGGTGTGCTGGCGACGGTACGGATGGTATCGATAGAACAGCGAGCGAAAGATCCCGTACAGCTGGTTGGCTGGACCCGCTCCGCTTTCGATCTCCTCCTTGAGCTCCTTGCGCTTCTCGTCCACCTCTTCCACCGAGTAGTCGGTGCGGGCTACCAGCTCCGACAGCACCGTGAGAACCTTCTCCCGCTGGTCGGCCGGTGCGGTGATCGAAAAACGTAAAAAGTCCGGCTCGATGCTGACCTTCGGCTCGAGAATGCGATACTCCAAGGCCACCGCATCGATCAGCCGGTCTTCCAGGATCCGCGACCAGAGCGCGATCAGACCCGCGGTGGGGCTGTCCTCGTTCTGTAGCCCTACCCGGCAAAGGAGCTCCACCGAGAGCAGATCGTGACCCGGCGCCTCCTTGAGTAAAATGACCATGCCGTTGGGAAGCGAGATGCGACGAGCGGGAGTAGCCCTGGCGGCCCGTATATCCGAGCGGTGGGCTTGAGCCACCTCGACCCCTACTTCCCCGGACGTCGTTGAGGCCGACGTCGCCGACGGCTGGGCGGACGCCCCTACGCAGCTCAAAAGGAGAATCCCGAAAACCAGAAGGCGCATCATCGTCGGCCACCACCTCTCGTCGGTAGCAGAGTATAGCCCCAGTAGCTGGTTCCGAGGTACTTCTCGGCGAACTCGACCACCTGCTCTCGGGTCACCGCCTCCACCTGCTCGCGGTAGGTCTTCCAGAAATCGGGAGCCTCTAAGGCGTGGTAGTAGCCGATGGTGTCGGCTTTACCGGAATTGGACTCGGTGCCCAAGAGATAGGTCTGTACTAAGCGGGCCTTAGCGCGGGCGAACTCCTCATCGGTAAACTCCCCTTTTTGAACCTTCTCGATCTGTTCGAGAACCGCGGCTCTCATCTCGTCGGCCTTCTGGCGATCGCCGAAAGCGCTGAAGATGATCAGCCCCTGCTGCCGGGGGGTTAAGTAGGTGACCCCGACCGTCTCGGCCAGTTTCTGCTCGGTGACCAGGGAGCGGTGCAGCATGCTCGCTCGCCCTTGTCCGAGCAGAAAAGTGAGAACATCCACCGCGTAGACGTCGGGCTGATCGTGAACCGAAGGGGATGCGAACCCTAGAGTGACTAGCGCCCCCCGCACGGGTCCGTTCTCCTCTTTGAGGACCGGCTCGCTGGGAGGGGGCGGCGGCTCGGCGAGCACCCGTTTTTTAGGGTTCAGAGGCTTATAGGAGGCGAACAGGTCCCGGGTCAGGCGCAGCGTCTCGGCGCCCCGTACGTCGCCCACCACCACCACGGTGGTTCGGTCGGGCTGGTACTGGTCGGCACGCCAGCGTACGAAGTCGCCCCGGCGAAAAGCGCCGATCCGCTCTTTGGTCCCGATGGTCGACATCCCGTAGGGGTGCTCTCCGTAGGCCATCTTGTACAGATTGTCGAAAGCCATTCGCCCTGGATTGCTCTCGCCGATCCGATACTCTTCGAGGACCACCTCTCGCTCGGTCTCGATACCTTCGGGGTCTAGCTCGGCCCGGATCAAGGCGTCGGCCAACAGCTCCAGACCCCGTCGGGCCTGTTCAGCCGGCAGTGCGATGAAGTAGTGGGTCATGTCTTTACTGGTGGTGGCGTTGGTGATCCCCCCGAGCCCCTCGATCGCCTTTTTGAACTCCAGCCCGCTGAGACTAGGGGTCCCTCGGAAAAACATATGCTCGTAAAAGTGCGCCAGCCCCGAGGTCTGGGGCGTCTCGTCTAGGGAGCCCGCTGCCAGGAACACATTGACCGAGACGGTGGGTGCGGCCGCGTTCTCGACCACCACGATCTTAAGACCGGTCGGAAGCGTCTCCTCGAACAGCGCACCGGTCTCACCGAGGAGCGACGAAGCCCAAGAGGCGCTACCCAGGGCTAGGAGCAGGCAAGCGGTCTGTAGGAGCCGCGCGAATCGGCTCCGAGCGGTTCGTTTCGCCGAGGCTATCCCCGAACTTCGTCCTTTGAGCATCGTATCTGCAGATCTCCTAACTGTTGAAAACCGGCCGTCTCGGACCGGGTCGCAGCCAGGTCGAGTGCAAGAATCTGCTTATCTCGTTCCACGAATCGAAAGGGTATGAAACCGCAGCAGAAGAGATAGGCCGGTCCGTTCAACCTGAAACGCCCGCTGGGGATGCGGTCGCCTAGAAAACGAAGAGAGAGCGCTGTACGCTCTCTCTTCGTTCAATCTGCCTTTGGTACCGCGTACGGGATTCGAACCCGTGATTTCCGCCGTGAGAGGGCGGCGTCCTAAGCCTCTAGACCAACGCGGCTCGAAAAGGGAGAGCCGACCCCGCGAAGGGGGTGGGACCGGCCTACTCTTAAGTGCGGGGCACTCCACCCTCAAGAGACCGGCATCGGTCCCAGCTTTCCTAGAAAGCATCTCCCAAATGGCTGCCGAGGAAGGAGTCGAACCCTCACATACGGACCCAGAACCCGCTGTCCTACCATTAGACGACTCGGCAACAACGTCGCGATTATAGGCCTCTACAGTGAGTTCGTCAAGGGGTCATAAAAAAAAAGCGGCCGAAGCCGCTCTCAACCCAACCTCCGCTGAAACGGGGCTCACATCCATATTTTGCGGGCTGTGATCCCTCCGTCCCAACGCCTTCCTCCTTCGACCCGGAACTTATCGCCCGGTCGAACAGAACCAAAAAACCCCTCGTAGGACAGCTTCTCGTCACGAAACCATCCGTCTCCACTGCTGTGGCGCTTCACCACCGTCGTGGTCGCCGTCAGGTAGACCCAGTTCTGGTGTTTGTCCGGGTTAGCCTCGAGCAGGGCGACGCTCACTCGTTGGCGGTCCGGCTGGACTTCCACCACTCGGTACTCCCCGGACGCCAGGACGAGCTGAGCATCACTCGGAGCGGAAAGGCCAGTGACGAGCCCTACGGCAAGCGCGCAAAGAAGCCATCGCGAAAAACGTATCACGATCGTTCACCTCCTTTGCTCATGAATTTTTTGCTTGGCCCAGCCTCCCTTCATGCATAGGGAAAGTCCGGGGGCTCCAGAGCGCAGGGGTGTGGAGATCGGCCTGGGGAGCGGCCGACGGAGCGGCTCGCCGAAACAAAGGGGAGCGGCGCTCTCGGGCCTCGACCTAGGCAGGTCGAGGTGCGAACACCGAAGGGACCCCCTCGAGCGAGACAGCCGGAGCTACAGACTCCGTTGGGCGTCGTCTTGCCTCAGGCACTGGTCGATATAGGTCTTAATAGCAGCGGCATCGCGCTCGGAGAGCCCCTCGAAGCGCAGACCCACCTGCACTCGCCCAGACGGCATGGTCTCCTGCCACATCACCTCGGCTTCGGCCGAGACGGTCGGGAGATCGAACTCGAGGAAGATCTTGATGGGGAAGCGGCGGCCGACCTGTAGCTCCTCGTTCAAGCAGATCCGCATGCCTTCCACCGAGAGGTCGAGGGTGAGCGGATAGAGCCAGCGGATCTCATCCCCCTCGGCCTCTCCGCCGCCCATCTCTACTCCGAGAACCCGGTTCAACCGAAAGTGCATGCGGCGACCTTCGGGAGAGGCGCCATGCATGATCGCCGACACCACCTCGTGCCCCTCGCCATCGAGCTGCTCGGTGAAGGCCAAACCCGTGACCACCATCCCCCCGAGCAGGCTCTTGGACCAGACCAGGCGGACCGGGAAAACCTGCTTCGGTTTTCGAGTGGCGAGCTCGTTTCCGAAGGCGGCCAACCCGATCTCGAGCTGGAACTCGCGCCCTTCGGGAAAAGGGTCGTCGGAGTTGACCCGAAGCCCGCCTTCGGAGATGTCGACCAGGTGCAGATAGCACTCCCGATGGCTTTCACCGTCTAGGATCCTCGAGGCGATCAGCCGGTTGAGGCGAACCCCCTTTCTACCGCTCTGGCGCCGCTCCGCCTCTCGTCTCGACTCGGCCGCCTCGGGGGTCTCCCCGTCGACCTCGTCGACCTCAGGCTCCACGTCGGCCTCCGAAGGGGCTGGGGAGTCCGCCGACCCCTCGGTCGTGACCTCACTGGATTCACCCACCTCAAGCTCTCGGGAGTCCGCCCCCTCCCCTGCCTCCTGGGCCTCGGTCTGCTCCTCTAAGTCTGAAGTGGAATCCGTCACGCTACCGTCTCCGGGTTTCGGCTGGCCGCCACACGCTCGCGGTAGAGAGGAAACTGCTCGGTGAGTTCTAGGACTTCCGCTCGCAGGCTCGCTAAGTAGTTTTCATCCGTGGGGTTCTTAAAGGTGCGCAGGATCAGCTCCCCGATCTTGCGCATCTCGGCCTCCTTCATCCCTCGGGAGGTGAGGGCCGGTGTACCCAACCGGATCCCGCTGGTCACCGCCGGCGGGTTCGGGTCGAACGGGATGGCGTTCTTGTTGCAGGTAACACCCGCTTTCTCCAGCGCCTCCTCGGCCACGTTACCGGTCAGCTTCAGCGGGGTCAGGTCCACTAAGAGCAGATGGTTCTCCGTGCCGCCACTCACCAAGCGCAATCCACCGGCCACCAGCGATTCGGCTAGAGCCTGAGCGTTGGCGATCACCTGCTCGATATAGGTGCGAAAATCCGGTCGGAGGGCCTCTCCGAAGGCCACCGCCTTGGCTGCCACGACGTGCTCGAGCGGGCCGCCTTGGAAGCCGGGGAAGATCGAGCGATCCACCGCCTTGGCATACTTCTCGCGACAGAGGATCAGCCCGCCCCGAGGACCGCGAAGGGTCTTATGAGTGGTGGTGGTCACGATGTCAGCGTACTCCACCGGGTTCTGGTGGCAACCGGCCGCAACCAGACCTGCAAAGTGGGCCATGTCTACGAGGAAGAGGGCGCCGATCTCGTCGGCGACCTCCCTGAAAGGAGCAAAATCGATGGCTCGAGGATAGGCGGAGTAGCCCGCCACCAAGATCTTGGGCTTTTCGGCGCGAGCCTGTTCTTGAATCTTCCTGTAGTCGAGTCGCTCGGTTTTCGGATCCACGCCGTAGTGGCTTATGGTGAAGTGTTTGCCTGAAAAGTTCACCTTATGCCCGTGGGTCAAGTGACCGCCGTGATCTAGGGAGAGCGCCATCATCTTGTCCCCGTGCTCCACCACCGCGTAGTAGGCGGCGATGTTTGCCGAGGCGCCCGAGTGGGGCTGAACGTTCGCGTGGTCAGCACAGAAGAGCTTACACGCGCGCTGTCGGGCCAGCTCCTCAGTGATGTCGACCTGCTCGCAGCCGCCGTAGTACCGTCGACCGGGATAGCCTTCAGCGTACTTGTTGGTGAGTACGCTGCCCTGGGCTTCCAGTACCGCTTCTGAAACGAAGTTCTCCGAGGCGATCATTTCCAGCGTCTCGACCTGCCTACGGGTCTCGCCTTCGATCGCAGCCGCGACCTCCGGGTCGTGCTTCCAAAGATGATTCAACACGTTCTGCTCCTAAGTCTAGTTCTGTACGCGGGCGGCTAGGCAGACCGTTAGGGTGAACCCGATGAAACTGCCGCACGACCGACTGGGGATACCGCGCCGCGCGAGGCCCCCTTCAGCGAGCAGTACCTCGACCGCGACCGGCATCGGGATACCGACTCTTGTGCTCCGTTGGCGATCTCGGCGCAACCACTCCCCCTACAAAGAGAAAGAGCCTCGCTGTGCGAGACTCTTCTCTGTGCTGTTAGGCCACCCCTTCGAAGGGGCGATAGTCCGGGGGAAGTCCCTCGGGGAGAGGCTGATTCGGCTCGGACATCGCCGAGAGACGTCGGAGCAGACCTTTCTGACGCCCGAAGGCTTCCGGAGTCAGGCGGTTCTCGTCCGTCTGGGTGGAGGTCCCTTCGTTGGACTTACTGTTTGAGCTAGGTCGAGCCGCCGAGGCCACCATCTGATTGATGGTCGAGTTCAGCACTCGGGCTTCCGCAGTGCGGTAGGTGAAGGCTTTGTCGTCGGGGTTGGCCCTCATCATCTGATAGTCGTTACTGATGTAGTTGCTCAGACCTCGAAGCATGTCCTGACGGACCCGAGCCTGATTGTTCGTACCGTTGGCGTCGTTAGCGGCGTTGGCGTTGTTGTTCTGATAGAGAACGCTCGCCCGAACCAAAGACGAACTGCCGTTCATCTGACTGCGGAGCATGTGCTGGCCGGGGCCGGTATGGGCGGCCTGCCCGGCGCGCTGACCCTTCTGGGTCTTGGCGTTACCTTCGGTCTTGGCGCCACCCCAAGTCTGGTTGGTCTGGCCCGCATCGACCCGACGTCGGCGAACCTTCTTGCGGATCACTCGGCGCTGGGTCTGAGTCTCGGGAGTCTCCTGCGCTCGGTCTTGGCCAGCGGGCAGTCGATCCTTCGATTCGGCCTCTTTGCTCTCCTGAGTCTCCCGAGTGCGCTCCGGGGTACGAACCCCTTCAGCACCCTCGCGCCGTATCTGGTTCGAGCCTCCAAAGTTCCCGACCGCTCCGGGGAGATGTTGGGCCATGTGGTTTGCTCTTAAGCTCATGAAGTACCCGCTTTCTTTGACGTTCTTAATGCTATCCTCCCACAGTGGGACGGTTCATCCAGTGCTTTCATGTTAACGGGTTGTTAACGTTATGTAAACCCTTACGGTGACTCGGACCGAACCGTCCTTTTCAGGAGGAACCCCGAGTCCTAGCCGCACACTGAAACTACAGAGATGCCACCGGAACCGGAACCCAAACGCCGCTTCGACCGCAGACCCCTTTGGGCCTTGCTAGCGGCCGCCCTAATTCTGTTGGGACT
>CAZDLH010000023.1:6334-11573 GCA_964505925.1 uncultured Burkholderiales bacterium | reverse complement strand
GATCAAGTACTACAGCGGATTTCGGTCGCCAAAGCTCCACTATCGGATCGGAGCCGGGGCTTTCTCCGTGCTCAGCATGGAGCGCGTCGGGGACGGACGAGCACCGGGGGAATCGCTATGGAAAGCGGACTTCCCTTGCCCTGACGGGGCACCGGTCCAGTTCTACTTGAGCGATGATGACCAGGCTCGGGACCCCAGACGTCGCTACTATGAATCCGCATTCGTCTACACCTGCGTCATGGATGGCCAGCTCTTCGACTATCTGCCTCAGATCGAAGGCTCGAAAGTGGCACCTTCCGAGAAAGCCTACGATATCAACGCCTTGCCCAAATTCCGGTCTCAAGCCCTCGAGCGAGACGTCACCTATCGCGTTTACCTCCCCCGAGGCTACCGGCATCAAAGCTCGCGCAGATATCCGGTCCTGTATATGCTCGATGGCCAGAACATCTTCGAGAACAACGGTTTCGGATCTTGGCAAGCCAAGGAGAGCTTGGACCGACTGATCGGACGCGGCCAAGTCGCCGAGCTCATCGTTGTCGCCGTCGACAGCGGTTCGAGTCGTCATCAGGACTATATCCCGCCCGAGGATGGTGGGCAGGCCGACCGGTTCGCTCGCTTTCTGGCCGAAGAGCTCAAACCGTATATCGATTCGGTCTACCGGACGAAACCGAACCGTGAACACACCGGTATCATCGGCTCGTCTCTGGGAGGGGTCTTCAGTCTCTACACAGGGTGGAAATATTTCCACCGTTTCGGTCGAATCGGCTCTATGTCGGGGTCCTGGTGGCTCGAAAACTTCAAGAACTCGCTGGCGAAACAGAGGAAGCGTCCGCTGACCGTCTACCTGGATTCTGGTGACGCCGGCGTAGCCTCCGACTGCGTGGGTCAGACCAGTCAGGTGCGAGACATCTTAGAGAGCATCGGTTTTCGGCTCGGCCAGGACCTCCACCACGGCATCGGCAGATGGGATGAGCACAACGAGAGAGCGTGGAGTAGGCGACTCCCCCACGCCCTGAGATTCCTCTTCCCAGCTGCTTGACTGCACGGGCCAATGGGAGCGGCCGCCGGCGACGAGCCGACTCCTACTGGCGATACTCGACAGCCATGGCTTTACCTCGAGTCCGGTCTAGAAGTTGAAGACCCCGAGGAGCCCACACCCTGACCATCCGTTCGGTACAGCTGGACCGCTCAAGAATACAATAGTTTCGTGAGCTCTTTGGCTCGGTCGGCCATCTCCCGATCTTGTGTATCGAGCTGGAGCCAACGAAAGACCACTCTTAGAGCATCCTCGTAGCATTCGAAAGACTCGAAGACTCTGATAGCGTGGAGGAAAAGCGGACGAACTTCCGCTGGCTCGCGCCTCTGTTCGAGCAGCACCTCTGCGAGCAGCTCGTAAGAGGAGGCCGCCTCATCGGGGGCCCTCCGGATACTCTGCTGGAGGTGCCGCTCGGCCCGTTCGAAGTCTCCCTTTAAGAGCCACGCCTGGCCTCTACCCCAGTCGGTCTCCCAGCGACCCTGCTGCAAGCGGTCGCTCACATCGAAGTACTGTAGAGCTAAATCCCCCTGCTCTAGGCCGAGGTAGTGGTCTCCGTAGACGAAATAGATATCCGCTTTCAGAGGCTCTACGAGCTCCTCAACCTCGCGCCCGGCGCGCGCCCCGTGCTCCCCCGCCACCAGTTCCGGAAGCCTCAAGACCTCCGAGTATCTGTCGAGCGCAGCCTGGCTGTCCCCTTCAGCGAGGTAGAGGTCGGCTAACTGTAGCCCCTGGGTGAGGACCTCTTGATAGTCGCTCCACTTAAACGCACTGAGCAGAACGTGGCGCCTGAGGTCCTTGTCGCCGGGGAATGCGGTGACCAGCTTCCTATAGAGACTCCGAGCCGATGGCCAGTCGCCGCGCTGGAGGAGCACCTTTGCTTTCTTGGCAGCCTCGACCCCCTGACGACTCTGGGCCACCAAACGAGGACGCTCAGAACCCCCACTATTTTGCTCCCTCGAACTCTCCACTCGTAGACTGAGCGCCTAGTCTTTAGGACAGGTGCTCTTCCCACCGAAGAGCTAGGTCGGCCAAGGTTTTAACTCCAACACCGGTCGGCCCCTCACCGTAGTAACGCCAAGGCTTCTCTCGCCAGAACGTACTCGCGATATCGAGATGGGCCCAAGTCGTTCTGGGAGGTACGAACTCTTTCAGGAACAGCCCAGCGGTGGTCGTGCCGGCGTACTCGCCGCCCACATTGTTGAGGTCGGCGTGCGGGGTCTTGAGCATCTCTCGGTATTCCAACGGAAGAGGGAGCCTCCAGTACGACTCGCCGTGCTCTCCTCCCGCCCGACTGATCGCGTTGATCAGTTTTCGGTTCACACCCAAGATTCCGGTGAAGGAGGGTCCTAAGGCTCGAGGGCAGGCTCCGGTCAAGGTCGCGATATCGACGATGTGCGTGGCCTGGAGCTCCCCGGCACGGATCAGTCCGTCGGCTAATAGAAGACGGCCCTCCGCGTCGGTATTCTCGACGTGAACAGAGATTCCGTTCTTATACTTCAGGATGTCTCCGGGGCGATAGCTCTTCCCGTCCGGCGAGTTTTCAGCCGCCACGATGAGACCTGTCACCTTCACTTTGGGTTTGAGCTGGCCGATGACCTGCATGGCACCGAGAACCGCCGCGGCCCCTGACATATCACCGATCATAAGGTGCATCTTCTTAGAAGGCTTGATGCTGATCCCCCCGGTATCGAAGGTCACCCCTTTCCCCAAGAGAACGAGATGAACGCTCGAATCTTCCTCCGGCTGATAAGTCATCTCAACCATGACTGGTGGGTGTGCCGCTCCCCCTCCCACGGCGATATGACCGACGAACCGATGCGATTCCAGCTCCTTGGGTCCGAACGCCTGGAAACTCATACCGTAGGAGCGCGCGATCTTCTGGGCCTGCTTGGCGAGATAGCCGGGAGTACAGACCGAAGCCGGTTGCGCACTGAGCGTTCGAGCTAGATTCACCCCTTCTCCGAAGCTCCTCCCGACAGCGAGGGCCGATTCGTCCCTAACCCTGAACGCTTCAACCAGGTCTTCATCGTACGAGGGCTCCCTTTCCGCTGGCTCCTCCAGTGAGCCAGGCTCCGAGAGCTCCTCTGCTGCTGAATCCTCTTGCGAGTCGGTCTCCTCTATGTCCATATGGGACTCTTCGGGCTCCTCGCCCTCGGTAGCGGAACCTTCCTCGGCTGCGGCCTCCTCGACTGCCGCGCCCCCGGCTTCGGGGTCCTCGGCTTCAGGGTCCTCCGAGTCGACTGCGGTGCCCTCTTCATCTTGAGCGCTCGAATCGGTACTCGAATCCGTCTCTGTCGCTTCGAGGTTCAGCGGCTCGGTCGCCTTGAGTGGTACCTCTTGGGTGTCCTCAGCTAAGGTACTGGGAGTGGGCTCGGCCTCTGCCGCTGGACGGCTCTCGGTCTCTTCGGCAGAGTCGATCTCCTCCGAGTCGTCGGCCCCGACATCCGACCCTTCCAGCTCCGCGGGCACTGTCATCCCATCATCGGAAGTCTCGACCGCCGGCGGCGTAGGAGGGCAGAGCAACACCTCTACCGATTCGAAGGGGTCTTTAGAGTCCTTTAGGAAATCACGGAAGCTGTAGGTCCCTACGACTGCCCCCTCGACGAGCTGCTCGAGCAGCCCTTCACCGTCTCTCCCCTTAAGGAGAAGGGCGACCCGCCGACGTCCCGTCTCCGAAGCGGCCTTGAGACCTCTCGCAAAAAAGGTCTTCAGGGTCTCGGTCGTCGGATGCCCCTTCTCGGTCGAGGTGTGAAAATAAACCACATCGGTGCTCGGCCCACCGTCTCCCCACTGAACCGAGAAAAAGACTTCTCTTCGGAAACGCCCCTCTTCGAATCCCGCTTTGAGATCCTGGACCTTGGACTGTATCGCCTCTGGAAGCGGTCCGTGAAAATCTTGAATAGAATCCCCAACCAGGATAACCAAGTCGGGGGCGTGAGCCTTCCAATCGAATCTTTCAACGGCGATCTTCATAAGGAGAACTCCAATCCGTGCCCATAAGGTATGTCTGAGACCTCTGAAGAAGCTGACTTTTCTCCTGGTCTCGTAGGAGAGCGTCTTTATCTTCAGGCCCCAAAAACCTTTCCCTTAATGCACGGATGCTAGGCCGATCGAACCAAAGCGGGCTCGATATGCTACACTGAATTCCATGGTCTATCTGAGTATTGATGTGGAAGCCTCCGGGCCGTTTCCAGGTCTTTTTTCCCTAGTCTCTATCGGTGCGGTGGTCGTGCGTCCAGGACGATCCGGACAATGGATGGTCGACGAAGAGTACAGCTTTTACGAGGAGCTCAAACCTCTCGACGGTGCCGCGGAACTCGAGGCGGCAACGAATATTCATGGACTCACCCGAGACTATCTAGAAGAGAACGGTCGGGACCCCGGACAGGTGATGGAAGAGTTCGCTCGTTTCTACCGGAAACTTGAAAAAGAGTTCAAGAAGGTAGTACCGGCAGCTTGGCCCTCATCCTTCGATTCGCCTTATATAGGATGGTATCTTCAGTATTTCCTCGAAGAGAACCCTTTAGGGTGGAGCGCTTTCGATATCCCTTCATTCGGGATGGGCCTGTTCTGCTGCCACCGAAACGCTTTGAGGAACCTCATGAAGAAAGCTGGCATCGAGTTCGGAAATAATCCAAACGCCCACAACGCCTTGGCAGACGCTATCGAACAGGGCCACACATTGGCAAATCTGCTCAACCACTCACGTGTACTACGGAAGGATAAAGGCCGAATCGCGGCATCAAGCTCGACATGAAGACATCTTTCAAGAGGTTCCTAGTGACCGTCCCCCTACTGTTTGGCCTTCTACTCGGTTCCGCCGGTGCGCAAGACAGCGACAAGCGGAGCAACAAGGAGACCGAGCAGTCGACACAGTTTAAGTTTTTGGACTCCACCGAAGCCCAGTGGGGACGCCGAAGCGTCAACGACAGCGTCTACCTCGGATACCCTGTTAACGCCGTCTACCAAGAGCGCGGACGTCAACGCCTTCCGGATAGCTTCAAGGGGTATAGACCCGGCCCGATAGATCACTCCTCCATCGTTCAGAAAACCAAGAGCGACAGCGAACTAGAGCCGTTGGACGCCGTCCCCTCACGCATCCGAGTCAACGGGAGCGAACGGCCGCTCGAGAGCGACTGAGTAGCGAGCGAAAAGGTCGAGACGATCGAGACAAAAGATGAGCGCCCCGAGAGTATCTCGGGG
>CAZDLH010000023.1:0-6324 GCA_964505925.1 uncultured Burkholderiales bacterium | reverse complement strand
AAACTGGGGCCAGTATCGCTACATTCGTCGCGCGCCCCGATCGTATCGCGGGGCGCTCATCGCCCGCTTAGGCGCGCTTAGGCTCGCTAGCTCTCTAGTCCATCTCGCCATCGAGATAGCGAAGGATCGGCTGAGTGTAGAGCGAGTTGACATCCGCCACGCGAGATCTGACCAGCGCGTGATTCGGCATAGCGCGGATCTTAGTGGCTTGAAACTGGAAGAACTGCTGTACGGGGAAGGTCTCCCAGAGGTTGCTACTTCCCGAGTAAAAGTCGAGTACCGCATCGAGGATCACCTGGTCGAGTGAGGCTCCGACCGCAAGAGATAGAGCGGCCTGACGGCGGGTCACAACGTCGGGATCCTCAGCGAGAACCTCGAGCAAGAAATCTTGAACTTGCCGCGTCGTGGACTCCTGAAAGCCGTAACTCGTTTTCTCAGGTATCGAATGGACCAACCCCAAAAAGGCTACGACCTCCTTCTTAGGGAGCTTACTGTAGCCTTCCATAAGGTCGAGAGTGAAGAGCTCCAACTCTTCCGTCAAACCCATCCCACTAACCAAGCCCTGGTGGTCGTCGGGGCTGTAGGGTGCGGTAGCGCGATCATCGAGCCCACGGTAGTAGATCTCCTTGGCGAGTTCCGCATCCCATAGCTTGAGAATGGCCCCTTGGTTGCCCACGGCCAGTCTCCTGACCTGCCCCTTCAGCTCATCGATTCGATCTGCAGCTAAGCCGACCGCTGGGGTCACCTTGATGGTCCTCGTAGCGCCGTCGTAAGCGACCTCGTCTCCCAGAGCTTGCGCTACGAATCTCAAGGGTACGTAGGTCACTCCGTCTACCAACTGAGGCGGAACATCGAGAGTGACCGGCTCGCCTGCGATGGAAGCATCGGTCACCTCCGGCTGCAAGACGACGACCTGGTCTCCTCGCCGCGCAGTGATCACTTTATCTTTATACTCCACCTCTGCCCCCAAGGCGTTAAAGACCTTTCGCAGCGGGATCAGAACTCGACCATCCACCGTCAACGGAGGGGGATCGTTGTCCAAGACCTCACCGTTGATCACGATGGAGAGCTCTCGGGGAGCTGAAGGTGCGGGGCTCGATTCCTGAGCGTCCTTAAGCTCCTGGCTTTGAGCCGCTGGGGTCGTTGGGGGGGAGGCAGGCGTTGAACCGTCCTGCGCCATAGCCGGAGAACCAGTTAACGTTAACAAGCACACCGCGGTTACAAAAGTTTTCTTCAAAGTCGAATCCCTTTCCGACAGAACTCACTGTCTGAGGAGCTTGAACAATATTCTTGCTACTTAGTTTTCCACGCTCCTGTTAAAGACAAACATTTTTTCTGCTCCCCTTCCGTCGCCTAAGCGATCAGGGAGCTTAGAGCGGAAAATCAGCGATATCTTCTAGGACTTCAAAGTCTTCGAGCGGAGGCCCAGGCCGTTGCGCAGGCGGTGGGGCGTCTCGTCCCTCCTCAAGGTTCTCGAAAGCTGCAAAGCGCTTTACGAAAGACAGCCGCACAGAGCCCACCGGCCCGTTCCGCTGCTTTCCGATAATGACCTCAGCTATACCGACGTCCTCGGTTTGAGGGTGATAATACTCGTCGCGATAGATGAACGCCACGACATCGGCATCCTGTTCGATGGCACCGGACTCGCGCAGATCCGAAAGACCCGGCCGCTTATCCTGCCGAGCTTCCACTCCTCGGCCGACTTGACTCAAGGCTATAACGGGAATATTGAGCTCCTTGGCCATCATCTTGAGCTGTCGGCTGATCATCGAGATCTCCTGGGCCCGGTTCTCGTTCTTGCCTCCCCCTCCCATCAGCTGCAGATAATCGATGATCACCAGGTCTAGCCCGTGTCGCTTCTGAAGCCGACGGCATTTAGCTTTCATCTCTAAAGGAGTGATGGCTCCCGTATCATCAATAAAGAGTGGGGCGTCGTTGAGCTGATTCATGGCGCGGGTGATCGCCTGCCAATCCGCCTCCCTCATCCGTCCTGTCCGCACATCCTGAGCGTTCACCCGAGCTACCGAACACAGAACTCGTTGGCAGAGCTCCGAGGCGGACATCTCCAGACTAAAGATAGCGATAGTCTTCGGATCCCCTCGATCGAGAATCACGTTCTGAGCGATGGAAAGACACAAGGCGGTTTTCCCCATCGAGGGACGGGCTGCCAAGATTATGAGGTTCGACCGTTGGAAGCCCGCCGTCATAGCGTCGAGCTCGGCGAATCCAGAAGGGATCCCTGTTATCTGCTCTTTCCTTTGGTACCTCTCATAGAGCTCATCGAACGTGGTCGCGAGAATCGGCTTTAAGTGGACCAGTTGTTGAGTCTTGCGCTGGTCCGCTACCGAGAAGACCAGCTCCTCAGCACGGTCGACCTTATCTCCGACCTCCAACTCGCCTTCGGTCGCGATCCTCTGAATCTGCTGTCCGGCGTGCTGAAGCCGTCGCTCGGTCGCGGTCTCACTCACGATGCGAGCATAAGCGCTCGCGTGAGCTGAACTTCCGACCAAGGACACCATGGAGTCGAGATAAGCGACCCCACCTACATAGTCGAGCTTACCTAGATCCCTAAGTTCATTGCACAGCGTGATGAGATCGATATTGAGATTCTTCTCAGCCAGCCTTAGCATGGCCGAGTAGATTTCTTGATGAGCTTCTCTATAGAAATCCTCGGCTCCGGCCAGGGCTTCAGTTATCCGGTCCAAGACCTCAGCATCGATCAGACAGGCTCCCAAGCAGGCCTGTTCAGCTTCGATGTTGTGTGGAGGTAGGTTCGCTAGCTTAATTTCGCTGGCAGTAGCAGCTTCAAATCCGTTCAATAGTTCCGTCCCCAGAGCTCCGTAAAAACTTCTTCGACACGTTCGACCGGCTTCACTTCGAGCTCTAGGTCCAGCTCCTCGACTTCAGGATGATTCTCCACAGGGATAAAAACTGTCTGGACCTTGGCTTGCTGTGCCCCTAAAAGCTTCTCTATGATCCCGCCCACCGGCCTAACCTTTCCGTGGAGAGAGAGTTCCCCTGTAAACGCTACATTCTGCGGAACCGGAAGGTCTCGCAAGGAGCTCGAAATGGCGGTCACGAGGGCCAACCCTGCGCTCGGCCCATCCACCTTCGCACCCCCGATGATATTGACGTGAACATCGTAGTCGCCCAGATTCTCCCCTAGGAGGCGTCGAACCACGGTCGTCGCGTTGAAGAACGAGTCTCGCGCCATTTCGCCCGCCGCACGATTGAACTGGTGTACCCCTTTGCCTCGGCTGGCGGCAGGGAAGACGGCTGCTTCGATATCGATGGTCGAACCTAAAAAACCTTTCAAACCGAGCCCTAAGGCAGACCCGACCTCAAAGCTTCCGCATACCGCCTCCCTAGGGGGCGCCTGCGCTCTACTCGAACGTAAAACCGAGCGAACATCTCGACTGGTAATAACGATCCTCGGAGGTTCAGCTTCGGGCTTGGCTTCCTTGCCTCTTCGAAGATAAGCTCTTCCGTAGGCGTCGGCCAGAAGCCGCACCGCCCTTCTGCCTTCGGAGGTGTAGCGAGCGATCAAACTAGGAACGTCCGCACGAAGACTCACCCCGAGCCTTTTTGCCGCGCGCCGAACGATCTCTTCAGACTGATTGGGAGACAGAGGCTTAAAGAACACCTCGGCACATCTCGAGCGGATAGCAGGCGTGATCTCCTCGGGGTTCCGCGTGGTCGCCCCGATGAGAATGAAGTCGGCTGGAGCTCCTTCGGTAAACAGTTTTCGAATGTACTCCGGCACTCTCGGATGATCTTCGTCGAAATAAGCGGATTCGAACACGATCCGCTTATCCTCGAGAACTTTCAAGAGTTTGTTCTGAAGAATGGGATCGAGCTCTCCGATCTCGTCGATGAAGAGGACCCCTCCGTGGGCTTTGGTGACCAAACCGACTTTCGGCTCGGGTATCCCTTCGTCACCAAAATCTTTCTTCGACCCCTGGTAGATAGGGTCGTGCACCGAACCGAGCAAAGGGTTGGTGATCTCTCGAGGGTCCCACCGTACGATGGTGGCATCCACTTCTACGAACGGGGCTTCATTGCGAAACGGAGTATACGAAAGCCTTTTGATCTCCTCGAGGATCAGTCTCGCGACCGAGGTCTTCCCCACCCCGGGTGGACCGTACAAGATGACGTGCTGGGGATATGGGGTCGCCAGTTTGGCGAAGAGGCTCTCGATAGCCTCTTCTTGACCCACCACGTCCTCGAGCTGACCCGGTCGCATCATCTTCAATACTATAATGTCGAGACCGCGACCCTTGAGTTCCTCTAGTTCATTGAGCCTCTTGAGGGTGGTGCTGTTCTCAGGACCGAAGTCTTCTCTAAGGGCTTCGCGCTTAAGGTCCCTCAGATAGTCTCTATGTCGGTCCTCCATCTTCTGAGCGATCTTGCGGTCGAGCGACTCTTCGACCGTCCTCATCGCCACCAGATCTGCGATCTGGTCCTCCAACTCATCGAGGAGCGAATGAGGGTCGAACCCCTCGTCGGCTTCGAGGGTGGGGTCTTCAAAAACCAAGCGCCCCAACGCTACCAAGCGGTCGGTCAGCCGATCCGACCGTAAGAGCGTTAGGGCCTCGAGTTTTCCCGCTTTGAGAACCAGCCGGTCCGGCCCCCATAGATTGGATAGAAACCCCAGCAGAATCCTAGTTTGGCGCTCGAGCTCGGGGGCCGGAATTTCGAGGGTATCCTCGAACGCGAGGAGGTCCTCCTGAAGCAATGTCAGGTCTCCTCAGAGATCAGCTCAACCTGTAGTTCTGCCGTCACCCCTTTGAGGAGCCGCACCTTCACTTTGTGCTCCCCCACCGTTCGAAGCGGTTTGGGAAGATCGATCTTCTTCTTATCTAAGTTCACCTCGAAGGTCGACTTTGCAGCGGCCACCAGGTCGGCCGCGGTGACGGATCCGAAGAGCTTCCCTTCGCTGCCCACTTTCACCGGAATCCGTAGGGGTTTGGAGGAGAGAGTTGCCCCGAGTTGCTGGGCCTGTTCTACCTCTCGGGCTCTCTTTGAACGCTCATCGGCCAGCTCTTTCTTTCGACGGTTCACCGCTCCCTCGGTAGCGGGAGCCGCTAAACCTCGGGGGATGAGAAAGTTCTGCCCATAACCGTCGGCGACCTCGACTAGGTCCCCTTTCTTTCCCAGGCTCTTAACATCGGACTTAAGTATGACTTTCACGGTGCTACTCCCTTCGGCTAAAACGGTATGTCGTCGATCCCCAAGCTTTCATCAGATGGTGGGAAACCGCCCCCTTGGTCGTACGAGTCCCCCTCCGCAGGGGTGCTCGACGAACGGCGCGGTGCCCCGCCAGAACGACCACCTCCACCGCCGCCGCCGCCGCCGCCGCCGGTGCCTCGGTCGAGCATCTGCATCTCGTCGGCGACCACTTCGAAGGCCTTGCGGCGATTCCCATCTTTGTCCTCGTAGCTACGAGTCTGAAGCTGTCCTTCAATAGCGACGAGTTTCCCTTTATGAAGGTACTCTTTGCAGATCTCTGCTAAGCGTCTCCAAGTCACAACGGGGATGAAGTCGGTCTCATCGCTCTTGCTGAACTTTCGGTCTACGGCCAGCGTGAAATTCGTCACCGGATGTCCGTTCGATGTATGCCGCAATTCTGGATCGGCAGTGAGACGTCCGATCAGAATCACCTTATTCATTGCAGCCATTACGATTTCTCCTCTTCAATCTGCGGCCAGGCCGGATTCCCGGCGAGAGCCTCCCTCGTCTTCTCGCTCACAGAGATGCCGTTCGGTGAGGCAAGGGCGGCTTCGCTCCGCGCACTGAGCATGTTGATGGCATCGCTGACCTGCCGAACAGTGGAGGCATTGAGCGAGCGCCTCCCCTTGCTTTCGTCGTAGGCCAATTGGTGGCAAGCCTCGTAGATGGACGCCTCGTCCATGTCGAGCTCTCCAGCGAGTGCCCAAAACTTTGCCCGGGCTTTGTCCTGGCGCTCTTTAGGGAGCGCGTGAAACATCGGCTCGCTGGGAGCATGGCGCTCAACGCGCACCGGCTCCACTGGCTCGAAGTCGGCCTGGTCCATTTCCTCGCGCGTGTAGACGCCCGCCATCTGCTGCGGAAAGGCTTTCCCTGAGGGCCTGGAGCGGATGAGGTTAAGGATGCGTCGGGTGGTGGGGTGGAGATTTTCAATCAT
Organism: uncultured Burkholderiales bacterium; assembly: GCA_964505925.1. Taxonomy (GTDB): domain Bacteria; phylum Vulcanimicrobiota; class Xenobia; order Xenobiales; family JADMJV01; genus JAEXNA01. The sequence continues at coordinate 161 of CAZDLH010000023.1, read as the reverse complement.
CAGCTCTCCAGTTTAAAGGGTGGATGCCGCCCCATTCTTGGCCGTGCCAGTCGATCAGGCAGTGTCCTTGGCCAGCTACCTGAGGCTTACCGCGCTTGTCGAAGTAGCCGGGGAAAGCAATTCGGCCTTTCAAAGGGTGTACTGTGCAGGGGCCACCTAGA
>CAZDLH010000022.1:0-11849 GCA_964505925.1 uncultured Burkholderiales bacterium | reverse complement strand
GCGGTTTTGCGGTCGAGGAAGTTGGCGATGGCTTTTTGGGTGGGGAGAGGCGGGCAGGACATAGGAACGTCCCCCAGGTCCGAAACTGACAACTCGGTAAATGTCGACCCACGTCCCCGCGCTTGAAGCTCACTAACGTTAGCGACCAATTGGTAGAATAGGAACTTCTCGCAGTCCCCTGCGGTCGGCACAAGAGTCTTACAGCCCTGATTTGTACACAAAGGCACTTTTGCGATCCCTAGGTAGCCAATTGGAGCACGACAAGAAACAACAATCGATCCTGGCGGAACAAGGGAGGCGCCACAAGACGCTAGACCTTTCTCAGTCAATTTCCGCCTGGAGGTGTGAAGATACTTGTTGGTCTTAGCACTTAGATCTTCGGGTGTAATCCAGGTAATATCACCGTCCCAAAACAGGGGCTCCGAACTTTTAGGAGTCGAGCCGTTTATAATTCTACAACGCGACTTAATTCTTGCCCGTCGCGCAGCAGCGGTCCCTTCAACTTCCGCAGCAGCAAGAGTCTCTATCAAGCAAGCACCCCCGCCAACATCCCCTGGATCTCACTCTCAAGCTCCCGAATCTCCGCCTCGATAACCTCAAGCGGCCTGGGGGGCTCATAAACATAAAAGTGCCGGGTGAAAGGAATCTCGTAACCTATCTTGGTCTTGTCGTGATCCACCCAGGCATCGGGCACGTGGGGCAGCACCTCTCGCGCCATATACTCGTCGATATCTTCCTTAAGGGGGACGTTCTCGTAGTCGCGCAGGTCGGTGTCTGGTTCGGGCTCGCCCTTGCTATTGGTGCAAAGCTCGGCGGTCTCGTCTCGTTCTGAGAGGGCACTGAGAATGGCTTTGCGGAGTGAGGCGCTTAAGTTGATATCGCGAGCTTTGGATTCCTTCTTTAGGAGCTTTTCAAACTCGTCTCTCGACTGATAAAGCACGCCCGGGTCAAAGGTCCCTAGAACTTCCAAAACAGCAGCCTGCAGTGCTTGCCCTTCTGCGATCTCAGCCTCGCCTTGCTCACCCTTCTTCTTGCTCTTCAGAAGGTTGCTCCAGCCGGTCTCATTCTCAAGCCGTTCGATCCGCCCGGGACTTGCCTGAAAATTCAGCCGAAGCGGTCGCTCTACCGTGATTCGCTGGAACCCGAAGTCTTCGTTGTCGAAGATTTTGACCTGGTCGCTGGGCGTAAAGTTTGCGTAAGCTTGGGTGAGGTATCGGATATCTTCTTCCCCCAGCTCTTTGCGCTTGTCCCCCAGAGACTTTCTCATCTTCTGAAAGCGATCCACCCCGTTAATGAGCTGAACCTTGCCCCTACGTTCCGGCGCCTTTCGGTTGGTCACGAGCCAGATGTAGGTGGAGATCCCGGTGTTGTAAAACATCTGGTCGGGTAGAGCCACGATAGCCTCTAGCCAATCGTTCTCGATGACCCACCTTCGAATCTCACTCTCCCCGGACCCCGCTGCTCCGGTGAAGAGGGGAGAGCCGTTGAATACGATGGCGAGCCGACTTCCTCCCTGCTCTGCCGGCTTCATCTTGCTCAACATGTGAAGCAGGAAAAGGAGAGAACCGTCGTTTTTGCGGGGAGTTCCAGGACCGAAGCGACCTGCGAAACCGAGTTTTTCGTGCTCTTCGTTGACGACATTCTGCGCTTTGGACCAGTCGACTCCGAAAGGAGGGTTGCTGATGAGGTAATCGACCTTGAGAGACGGAAGCCCATCGGCGGAGAAGGAGTTGCCCGGTTTGATGTTGTCGGCTTCCTCGCCCTTGATCAGCATGTCCGCCTTGCAGATGGCGTAAGACTCGGGGTTGAGTTCCTGACCGTAAACCGCTAATTTGGCCTGGGGATTCATGCTGATGAGATGCTCCTCGGCCACGGAGAGCATTCCGCCGGTTCCGCAGGCCGGGTCATAGATGGTCTTCACTACTCCCGGAGCGGTCAATGATCTATCGTCCTCGGCAAAGAGGAGGTTCACCATGAGCTTGATGACCTCGCGGGGGGTGAAGTGTTCCCCTGCCGTCTCGTTGGACTGCTCGGAGAACTTGCGGATCAGTTCCTCAAAGATATAACCCATCTCGTGATTGCTCACCGCCTCCGGGCGGAGATCGATCTGGATGAATTTCTGGGCCACCAAATAGAGCAAGTCGTTCTTCTCCAGGCGCTTCACCTGAGCCTCAAAACGGAACTTCTCCATAATGTCCCGGACGTTCTGAGAGAACGAATGGATGTAGCCCATCAGATTCTGGGCGATGTTGTTCGGGTCATCCAGAAGTTTTTGAAAATCGAGCCTGCTGGTGTTGTAGAACGACTGTCCGGAAGCCCTTATCAGAAACTTCTCCCGGAGCTTCTCGGGCGTCTTGTCGGCCGGGTGGTCATTGTCCGCCTGGCGGACGGCATCGCGCGCGGGCTCCAGCACCTGGTCCAGACGGCGAAGTACAAGGAACGGCAGGATCACCCGACCGTATTCAGACTGCTTGTAATCGCCGCGCAGCAAATCCGCGACATTCCAGATAAAGCTGACTTTTTCGGAGAAGTTGTTCATGGTGTGGTGCGTTCTGGAAATGAGCATAGCAGCCCTGTGTGACAGATCTTGACAGTGTGAGCAACCGGGTGCAAAACCGGGAGGTTAGTGCCCGAGAACTTATCCACATTGACCACAGTACCACGACGATGGCCGGGGCTGTACGATGGAAAGGCCACGGAGTGCTCCTTGGAAGCTGGTCAGCTCGTCTTCTGAAAAAATGTGGCAGCTCGGTGGGGCCGGACCTGGGGTCCGGATGGGGTGCACTGACAGCCGAAATAGGGAGGCGGGCACCTCCACCTTCCGCTTCTCCTCACCGGTGATCTCCTCAAAGGCCGGTACCTGGCCCCTGGTCATCGAAGGCGTGCTCGAGAACACCGCGGACCGTCGCGCCGATGAAGTCCCCCAACTGTATCTCTCCCAGCAAGTGCGAAGCGTGACCCCGCCGCGGAAAGAGCTCAAGGGGTTCCAGCGCCTCACCCTCGAGCCCGGCGAAAAGCGAAAGTATCGATTCGTCTTAGAGAGAAGGGACCTGAGCTTCGTGGGGCTCGACGACAAACGAACTTTCGAACCTGGCTGCTTCAGCGTAGCCGTGGGAAGCGACAGCGAGGCCGAAGCGGATCTTCTGTGCACCTCGACCGCTCCGGCCTCGTCGAAGTCGCCCCAGCCTCGAGATGACCGAGCGAGGTAAGCGGAACGTTCCAGGGGGTAAACTGTTGAGTCGGATCGAATCCTCCGGCGTACATTGTGAAGCATCCATGGAAGACATATCTCGAGCGCTTTCGACCGGCGCTCGCCGTGCTCCGGCGCGCTTGGGGCTTCCTTCCGCTTTCGGTCTCCGGACTGGCGCTGACCTTAGCTCTGGGAACGGTGGTCTACTTCTTCGGGATGAAGCGCTCCGATCACATCCTGCTCCTGGGGGGTCTGGCCCTCGGTCTTCTCGGTCTGGTGAACATGGTCATGGTGAGCTTGACCGCGCTGTGGATCGGGTATCGATTTCGCCGTCAGAAGGCCGAGGGTTCCAGCTCCTCGCTCCGGCTCACCTCGGGTCAACCCGCCCCTGGTCAGCGCCGCCTCGACCGTTGGCTCCCCCCGTTGGTGGAAGCCAAGACCCAGATCGTAGAGCCCGAAGATTTCGACTGCTTCTGGCAGCGCGAACCGGACGGTTCCCGCCAAGAGTGGCTGATCCCGGGGCGACGCTGCGAACTCGAAGAGAACTTTCAGCTCAGACGGCGGGTGCTGGTCTACGACGTGCTGGGGTTCTCCACGCTAGACTGGGAGTCGACCGAACCGATCTCGCTGACGGTGCTCCCCCCGCCCCTACCGCTACCGTCCTATAGCCTGATCCGAGCTTGGTTCACCGGCGACGATCTCCCGGACCCCCGGGGCGAGGCCCAGGGCGACCGGGTGGACATGCGTCAGTACGCCCCGGGAGACCCTCCCCGCCTGCTGCTGTGGAAGATCTACGCTCGCACGGGTAAGCTGATGGTCCGGGTGCCGGAGGCGGCCGTCTCCACCGCTCCCCGCAGCTGCGCCTATCTGGTGAGCGGTCCTGGGGACGAGGTCGTCGCAAGTCTGGCCCGGACGGTGGTGGAGAACCGTCTCTTAGGAGACGGTTGGAGATTCGGAGCCGACGGCTCCCCGCTCTCGGTGACCACCGCCGAAGAGTCGCTGCGTCTGATCGCGCGCTCGGGCAACCCGGACGTGGTCTCCGGCCGCGGACTGTTCCGTTTCCTCGAAGAGGCGGCCGGCTCAGGGTTCGGAAACTGCCTCCTGTTTCTGCCTTCCGAGGAGGGCGAATGGGTCGATCGAGTGGCCGCCGATCTGCGCCGCTCACCGATCTCGGTCAGTCTGATCACAGTGGGTTCGGTCTCCCCTCCCCCGGAGATCCCGACCTGGTATAAGTATCTCTACCATCGCTGCGAGTCTCCCAGCGATCCCCAGGAGCTATTCAGTCGGCTCACCTCCTCGATGGTCTCCGACTGGTTCCTCTTCGATCTCGTCGCCCAGCGGCTGGTCCCCCTCCGGGTGAAGAACGAGAGCCTACTAGCGGGAGCGGGGCTCAGCTCATGAAACCCAGCCAGCGAACCAAACTCCACCTTCTCGACTTTGGCTCGGCCTTCACCTGGGGGCTGGCTTGGGTGATCCTGGCTCACACGCTGGCCACGCCGGCGGCCGCTTGGGCCGGAATGCTGTTCAGCTTCGTCGGCTTCTTCCTCGGACGCCGGGCGGCCCGCACCGAACTGCGGACCGCCAGCGGTGCGGCGATCGCTCTAGTGCTAGGGGTGCTGCTGGTAAAGCTCGCCGAATGGCCCACCCGAAGCCCCTTCCTAGCCGGGCTGTTCCCTTCCCCCGCCAGCCTCGTCTCCCTGACCGATTTCTTCGCGTGGGGCTGCACCGCGCTGCTGGTGGTCGGCACCTTCCAGTTCGTTTCTAGGCGCTACCCTACGGTGGTCAGTCTGGAGGTTCTGCTGGTCTCGCTGTGCCTGGCCACTCCGTTCGCCGCCCACCGGGACGGCTTCATCAATCGCCCCTACTTCCTCATCGACCCGCTCTGGTCGCGGGGGTACGACCCGATGCCCGTACTCCAGGCCCTCGGGGTAGCGCTCGCCTTGGCCCTTGTGCTGCTGACCATCGGGCGGGTGAGCAGGCGTTCCTCGCTGTTCGACCTAGCCATCCTGGCGGTGGTCGCCCTCGTGCTCTATCTCTATCTGCCCCAGGAGACGCTGCGGGATCTCGTCGCCGATCCGCCGGGTCAGTCGGGCCTCACCGGCGAGCCTGAGGAGGCCCCTCCTCCCCCCCCGGGATCCGGGCAAGAGCCGATGTCCGGCGGTTCGGGCAAAGGATCGTCCTCCCAGAGCGAGGACCCGTTCCCCTTCGAGTCTTCGGACCGAGAGGAACCGAAAGCGGTCGCGGTGGTGGTCTTTAGAGACGACTACGATCCGCCCGAGGGGTACTACTACTTCCGCCAGACCGCGTTCTCGCAGTACAACGGCTTTCGCCTGGTCAAGGACACCACCGACCTAGCCGATGCGGACCTCTTCCGCCGTTTCGCCACCAGGGTGGAGAGCCTGCCGGCCCCCACTCCGCGTTTCGGACAGCCGACCGAGCGCCTGCAGACCCGGGTCGCCCTGCTCAGCTCCCACAAAGAGCCGTTCGGCCTGGTCAGCCCGTTGACCATGGCTCCGGCGCCCAACCCGAAGCCGGACCAGTTCGAGCGCGCCTACGACGTCGAATCTTTAGTCTACACCGGCGACTACTCCGATATAGTCGAGATCACCACGCTCGACTCTCCGGACTGGACCCCCGAACTCAAAGCCCACTATCTGGGCCACCCTACCGACCCCCGCTACCCCGAGCTGGCTCAGAGGATCACCTCTGAACTGCCCGAGGAGTACCGGGATCTACCGTTGGCCAAAGCCATAGCCATAAACCTGTATCTGGGGGAGCACGGCAAGTACACCCTCCGCCCGAGACCGGTCGGCGACTCCGAAGACCCCACCGCCGACTTCCTGTTCGGCGATATGACCGGCTACTGCGTCCACTTTTCCCACGCCGCCGTCTATCTCATGCGCTCGGTGGGCGTCCCCGCCCGGGTCGGGGCCGGTTACGCCGTCGAAAGCCGCAACCGTCGAGGGTCCGCACTCTTGATCCGCAGCGCAGAAGCCCACGCCTGGCCCGAGATCTGGGTAGACGGGTTGGGCTGGTACCCTTTCGATGTGGCGCCTCAGACCAATCTGGACTCACCGGTGCCCCCGCCCGACTTCGACCTCCAGGCGATGCTCGCCGAGATGGCCCGAGAGGATTCCGAGGTCTTCGACCAGCCGCCCCAGTTCGATCTGCGCAACTGGCTACGAAACATCGTCGAGAAGACCGTGCAGCTGGTCCCATGGCTACTGGCTGCGTTGATGTTGCTGGCGTACGGACTGAAGCTAGAGCGGCGCCTAGCTCCCAAGTGGGAAAAGACCGACGATCACGGTAGGCTCCTGTACCGAGCGGCTCTGGACCGCTTGACCGAAGTGGGGGTCGTCCGGGAGTACGGGCAGGGCCGGCTCTCCTTCGCCGAGCAGCACGCCCAGCTCTACCCCAGTCTGACGGTCCTGACCGAGGCCCATCTGGCCCGGGCCTTCGGGTCGGGGTCGGGTCGAGCCGGGTCGCCGAGCCCCTCCCGCGAGGAGCTAAGGGTCGCCTATCAGAAGCTCGGGCGAGAGATCGCCCAACGATTTCCGCTCTGGAGAAGGCTCCTGGGTCTACTGAACCCGGTGAGCTGGCTCCGAACCAAATAGGGTGTCCACCCTTGAGAAAGCGAGACCGACACGACCGATGCTCCCTACTGCAAAACCGAGACCTCCGAAGACCGACCTCCACGCCGCCCGCGATGTCCTAGCCCGCCTGAAAGGCCGGCTGGTCCACGCCGTCCGGGGTCGAGACGACGTTATCGATCTGCTCTTAGTGGCGCTGATGGCCGACGGGCACGTCCTGCTCGAAGATTTTCCAGGCTCCGGAAAGACCACCCTCGCTAAAGCCTTGGGGGAGTCGATCCTCCCCTGCGTTGGAGAGAACCGCCTGGCGTCGTTTCGGCGAGTCCAGTTCACTCCGGACCTGCTCCCCTCGGACATCACCGGCGTTTCCATCTTCGAGCCAAAATCGAGCACCTTCCACTTTCAGTCGGGCCCGCTCTTCGCTTACGTGGTGCTCGCCGACGAGATCAACCGGACCTCGCCCAAAGTGCAGGCGGCCATGCTAGAAGCGATGGCCGAAAAGCAGGTCACCGCCGACAACGTGACCCATCAACTCGACGATCTCTTCTTTGTGATCGCCACCCAGAACCCCCGGGATCTCGTGGGCACCTTCCCCCTTCCCACCGCCCAGCTCGACCGCTTTCTGTTCAAGATCATTATGGCCCACATCGATCGGGAGTCGGAGGTCGAAGTGCTCCGCTCCTACCGAAACCGCCGGGGAGCCCCGCCTGCGGAGTTCTCCGCCGTCACCCGAGACGAAGTCTTAGGAGCCCGCTACGCCATCGACGAGGACATCCATCTGGCCCAAGAGATCCAGGACTGCCTGGTCGATATCGCGACCGCTCTGCGCTCTTCCCCCAAAGTGGCCCAAGGGGTCTCGACCCGCTCGCTGGTGCTGGCCCTTCCGGCCCTCCAAGCGGCCGCTTTGATGAACGGTCGCGACTACGTGATCGGCGAGGATATCGAGTGGCTCGCCGCCCACATCTTCCGTCACCGGATCGAACTGGCACCCGGAGTCGACGACGCCGTAGCCGTGATCCGCGAGTGCAGCCGGGTACCCCTCGAAACCTTACAGCGGAGTACCCTTCGACGATGAGACCGCGTCTGGGCCGTCGGCTCCCCTCGACCCTGCTACGGCTGGCCGTAATTGGGTTGGCGCTCTTTTTCGCCGCGGGGCCGGCGCTCGCTCAGAACCCGTACATGGATGGCACCGCAGCCGAGCTCGAGGCGCTCCGCAGCCTTGAGGAGTACAAACTGGTCCGGCTTCGAGAACAGGCCCGGGAGATCCTCAAAGAGAACCCGAGCAGCTTCGCCGGCCACTACCTCCTAGGATTCTCGCTTCACAACTCCGAGGGCGATCTGCCCCGGTCGAAGTTCCACCTGGAGCGCTGCACCGAACTTTTTCGCGCCAGATACGGAAGCAAGCCGGAGCTCCACGTGGCGTGGGGATGGTACGAACGAGCGCTGATCGAGCTCGTCCAGGTGAACGCCGAAATGGATCTGTACGAGGAGCAGCTCCAGAGCCTCGACGACTATGTGGAGCTGAGCCGCCACATCACCGGCACCGATCCCCCCAACGTCATCGCCGCTTACGCCTGGCCGCTCATGAAGCTCGAACGGGAGCAGGAGGCTAGAGAAAAGCTCGCTTCGGTGGCCCACTACGAAGACCAGTTCACCCGCACCACCTACCTCAACACTCTGGGTGCACTCGAGATGGAGTTCGGTAACCCTGAGGCTTCCTACGCCGCCTTCAAGCAGCTGACCGAGGAGGTCCGCGCCCGAGGCTGGCCCCAGTCCTCCACCTTTTTGCGGAACCTGGGCGAGGCCTCGGCGGGGATCGGCCGCTTCGATGAAGCCGAGCGGCTCTACTCGGAGGCCACCCGCTACTTCGAGACCTTCACCTACTCGAACCCCTGGTTCGACCTAGCCTTTCTCTACTTAGCTCAGGCGCGCTTCTCCGAGGCCGTGGATGCAGTGCAGAAGACCCACACCTGGCGCTTTGCCGTCCAGCCGTTTCTCGCCCAGCAGTCCTGGGCCCAAGACCAGCACGCGACGGCCGAGCTGCTCTACCACCTAGGCGAAACCGAGAAGGCTCTGGCTCTGGCCGAGAGCATCGTCCGGCGCCCGGACCGCCAGGGCGGCGACTCCATCCAGCTAGACCAGAAGGAGGCCGGCACCCTCCTGCTGTATCGAACGCTGCTGTTGACCGAAGAGCAGCGCCTCCGGGAGCAGGCCTCCTGGTCCGGCTTCTGGGACCGACTGAAGCTGCGCGCCAAGCGGAGCGAGCTGCGGACCAAGGCCCACATAGCGAGCCTTCAGATCAAGGCTATGGCCACCAAGAACGACCGCCTGGTGGCCTCCCTCCGACCCTACTACGCCCCCGGCACCATCGTGGTGAGCGACTGGCACCGCCCGGATCTGGTAGCCGTCTACGGCCCCGGGGTCACCGCCGAAGCGTTGGCGACGCTCGATGCCGATCCACCCCGCACGATGGAGAACGAAAGGCCTGTTCTCGACGTGATCCGAGCCGAGATCGAGTGGACCGTGGGCGATCGAAAAGCCGCCATCGAACGGCTCACCGCCACCATCTCTGAACTCGGGGAGTCCCGGGCGGTGGTGCGAGCGCGGGCTGAAGCTCGGCTCGCTTCAGCGCTGTTTCGTCAGGGACGGACCGCCGAAGGGCTGGAGATCTCGGCTCGGGTCTTCGACACCGCACCCTCGATGTTCCGCCACTTGGACCTGCGCTTACCGGTCAGGTTCGAAAGCGATGGAGATCCGCTGTCGGAGGAGACGATACGACTCTTACGCAAGAGCCCGCGCTTTCGTTCTAGCTCCGAGGGCTTCCCCATCACCGTTCGTCAGGCCGGATCCAGCCTGATCGCCACGCTGTCTACTCCGGCCCAGTCGCTGCTGGCCGAAGTTTCGGTTCCGGTGCAGCCCCCTGCCCCCGCTGAAGGCTCGGAGACGGAAGCGGATAGCGCTCCACCGGTTGCGCTATCCGCCCTCTTTCACCACAAGGCCTTCGCGCCCCGGATCGACCTCTCCCAACGGGATATCAACTCGCTGGACGGCTCCACTTTGACCGAGTCGAGAAGAACCGAGCGAGCTCGGGAAGCCATCGGTCGCCCATCGAACTAAGGACAGGGCCAACGGTAGAGCCGCCGACTCCGGCGTTGCACGTCGACGCGCACCGGAGCGAAGATAGAAAAAGCCGCCCTGCGCGCCTTATGGGCGCCCCGTGGGCGGCTCACCTAGAAGATATCTGAGGATCTCGACCAACGCCCTAAGTCAGGGCCGCTGGGACAGAATGAAAAGGTCCGGAGGTGCGCTCTTAGCGGGTGATCGCGGGCCCTTTTCGGCGTAGTTTACGGTTCCGGAACTTTCCTTGCATTTCGGTTTTGAGAGCTGTGATCATCGACACGGTTCGTCCTCCTAGGTATCTTCTGGTCTTAGAGTACCGGTCGGCTCCGGAATAAGGTTTGAAAAGTGCCGTGGACATGTAAACAGTTTGTAAACTCTAGGTGAAGGAGGGGGGCACCCGCGCCCTGCGAACCGGATCGCCTATGGATAACCCGCTCAAACTCGAGTTTCCCGGACGGAGCACCCACCTCTTTGTGTACCAGGATCGAGACCGGTTCGCAGAGGCTTCCGCGCTCAAGGAGCGCCCGACGGGCCTGGTCTTGGACCTACGCCGGGGCTGCATCGCCCAAGGAGAGCCGCTGGCCGCCCCCGGCGAAAGCTGGGAAGTGCGCCTTCTACCGACCCGCGGCGAGACCGCCTCCGAGCAGGACCTGGACATCCTCAGGCGCTGCCTTCTTCAAAGCGACACCTTAGCGTTCGTCGGGCCTTCGGCTAGCCTGCTCGCAGCAGCGCTGGTAGCGCGGCAGGAGCGCAACGAGATTCCGGAGGCCGTGGCCGCCCCCTATCGCGAGTCCGACCCCCAGCTCTTAGAGTGGCTGAACGCCTATCTCGAGCGGCACCGCGGGACCGAGCTCAACGATGAGTTCGTACTTAGCCCGAACCCATAATCCCCTTCTCGATGAGCCTACCCTCGAGAGTAGAGGAGTTAGGACTTCCGGCTTCTACGCTCGTTGGTCGCGGTTCGGGCGTCCCGTTTGGTGTCCCATTTGGTGTCCCGTTCGGCCATCAGAGCCGAGAGCTCCGGGTCCAGCTGGACCGCCCGCTCCCATGCCTCCCGAGCCGCTGCCACCATACCGCGCTGAAACAGCAGATCCCCCAAGAGCAGATGCGCTGAAGCGTTGTCCGGACACAGCCGAGTAGCCTTGCGGGCGTGGACCACCGCCCGGGAGACCTTCTTGAGCTGCAGCAGCGTCTCCGCCAGCAGATAGTGGCTAGCACCCCTGGTCTTGTCCAGGGTCAGGGCTCGCTCCAGAGCGTACTTCGCCTGTTCGAACTCGCCTTTTAGTAGCCAGACATGGCCGAGGTTACTGAACGCTTCGGCGTCCTCGTGGTCCCACTCCACCAGCATCGAGAAGCGCTCTTCGGCCTCGTCGAGCAGACCGAGCTTCAGTTCGAGATCCCCGAGGAGCAGCAGCCCCTCGAGCATACCCGGCTCCAGCGTTAGAGCCGAAAGCAGAACCCGGCGCGCCTCCTCCCACTCCCCGCGGTGGGCCAACGCGTGCCCCAGGTTGTAGAGGATGTCGGAGCTGGTGGGCGAGAGCCGGTGGGCCCGGCGAAACTCCAGAATCGCCATGTCTAAGAACCCTTGGTGCATGTAGACCACGCCCAGGTTCATCCTGCTTCGCGGGAAGTTCGGGTCGACTCGAACGCAGGCCTGAAGCTCCGCTCTCGCCTGGGCCAGATCGCCCGCGTGCAGAAGCAGTACCCCGCGCAGGTTCAAGGCGTCGAGATGACCGGGATTGGCCTCTAGGATCTTGTTGAGTTGGCGCAAGGCCCGCTTATGATTGCCCAGCTCCATGTGGGCTTCGGCTAGACTCAAGCGCAGCTCCCAGTCCTCCGGGTCGAGCTTGGTGGCGTGCTGCCAGACCTTCACGGCCTCTTTGAAGTTCTCGCGCTGAAAGTGGGAAAGCCCCAGATAGAAGTGCGCTTCGGTATTGTTCGGTTCGATC
>CAZDLH010000021.1:0-12168 GCA_964505925.1 uncultured Burkholderiales bacterium | reverse complement strand
GCTCGAGTTCGACGTCTCCCACCCCGTGTTCAGTGCGCCGAACCTTCGCTCGCAACAGGCCGGCGGGGGTCTCCACCCTGACCGTCTCCCCGCGATCGACGTCGATGAGACCGAGCTCGAGGAGTGCGGTGACCGCGCCTACCGTGGCTGTTCCACAGGCTAGGGGGTACCGCTTAGCGTCCATAAAGAGCAGGCCTAGATGGTTCTTCGGGTCCGCGGGCTCCAGGGCCCAAGCCACTACGAGATCGCGATGGCCTCGGGGCTCCCAAGCTAGACGCCTTCGCCACTGATCGTGCTGCTGCTGGAAGAGCACCCGCAGCTCGGAAGGGGGGAGTTTTGGGAGTGCTGGCCCCCCGCCGAGAACGAGCCGGGTGAGCTCGCCGGCGGTGTGGGTTTCAGCGCACAGTAGGCGGTCGGTCCTCTGCTTCGGAAGCGCGCGACTGAGGGTTTCGAGGTGATCGATCGGGCGGAATGCGGTCATCGTTTCTCCCACGGCTTTCGACGGAAATAGCTATCGGTGAGCTTCTTTACCGTACCCGACAGGAGGATCAGTGCCAAGACGTTCGGTAAAGTTGCGATGGCGAAGGCCATGTCCACGACCTTCCACAACAGCGGCACAGCCGATACGGCCCCCACGAAGTACATGATGCAGTAGGCTATGCGAAACGGGAGCACGGCTCGCTGCCCGAACAGAAATTGTGCGCAGCGATCCCCGTAGTAGCTGACTCCGAGGGCCGTCGAGATAGCGAAAAGGCCCACGCACAGCGCCACCACGAAGCCCCCCCAGTCGCCCCAGGGGGCCAATCCTCGCTGAAAGGCTAGAGCGGTGAGCGGGGCCCCCACCTGCACCGCGTCGCCGTACAGCACCGCAACCGGAGAGCCGGTTTCGTCGAGCGCCTGGAGTCGTCCGCGCTGGGCCACCAGAGTTCCGTTGAACGGGGTGTCGCCGCCGGGGTCTAGATAGAGGTCGCCCACAGGACAGTCGTGCAGATGCACCACCGGGCTCGAGATCCCGTTCGTCACGACGGAGGTCTCCACGGTGGCGACGAGGGCGCTGGGGGCGATCTCTTGGCGGTGCCGTTCATCCCAGACGTTGGTGGTGATCAGCACCAGACCGGTGAGACTGCAGACCACCAAGGTGTCGATGAAGGGCTCTAGGAGCGCTACCGACCCCTCGCTCACCGGCTCGTCGGTCTTGGCAGCGGCGTGGGCGATGGAGGCTGAACCGGTTCCGGCCTCGCTACTGTAGAGGGCTCGGCGCACACCGGTCTGCATCATCATCAAGAAGGAGGCGGTCCCGGCGCCGGTGACTCCGGCTACCGGATTGAACGCTTCGGTGAAAACGCGGGCGAACGCGGGCAGGACCTGGTCGGAGTAGAAGAAGAGAACAGCGAGCGCGAAGAAAACGTAGGTGAAGGCCATGACGGGGGTCAAGACGCTGGCCACTTTACCGATCCGCTTGATCCCGCCGAGAATGACGGCAGCGACGAAGAGGGCGCCGATGAGCCCGGTGAGGGCGTACGGCAGTCCGAAACTGGCGTTCATCGCGTGGGCGAACGAGTTGGACTGAACGGCGCTTCCAGAGACCAGCGTCGTGAGGAAGACGCAACCGGCGTACAGGGTGGCTAGACCGTTGGACCCGAGGCCGTCGCGCATGTAGTACATCGGACCGCCGGAGATCTGTTCGGAGGCCTCGGGGTCGTTGTTGACCTGGCGGTAGGCCAAGGCGAGCGTACACTCGGCGTATTTTAGCGCCATCCCCAAGAAGCCGGTGACCCACATCCAAAAGAGAGCACCGGGGCCGCCCCAGTGGATGGCCATCGCTACCCCGGCGATGTTGCCGACACCGATGGTGGCCGAGAGCGCAGTCGAGAGGGCTTGGAAGTGGGAGACGTCGCCGTCATCGTTCTCGTCGTCGTAGACGCCGAAGGTGACCTTGGTGCCGTGCCAGACTTTCCTGAGTTGAATGAAACCCAATCGAACGGTGAGCAGGACCCCAGTGAAGAGAAGGGCGGGTACCAGAATGTGCCCCAGGAACTGGTTGGCGATATCGACGAATCGTTCGAAGGCGGGAAGTAGGTTCAACTCTTCGGCTCCGGGTGGAGCCCACTAGCTCGCTGCGCAAGCGCCAGCATTAAGCGAGCGCCCGGGATGATAAGCCGGTCCGGAAAGTCGTAGTCGGCGGAGTGCAGTGGGGGGTGTTCGAGCCCGGCCCCGATGGTGAAGAAAGCGCCCGGCACGCGGGCGAGCAGCTCGCCGAAGTCTTCGGACCAGGCGTGGGTCCTAGGGGAGCGCAGGGTGGTGAACCCGAGGCCCGAGGCGGCCTCCTGAACCAGATCGGCAGCCCGTTCGCAGTTGATGGTGGCGAGAAAAGGTTCGCAGTACTCGATAGAGAGCTCGAGGCTCCACTGGGCTGCTAGATGCTCTGCGCTAGACTGGAGTCTGCGCACCAGCTTCTGAAGCGAATCGGTGGTCGAGGCGCGGGCAGTGAAACGTAGCTCTAAGCACTCGGGGGAAGTCCCGAAACTCCCGTCCCCCATACAAAGACCGGTGGGGGTGACGAGGTGTCCGGATTCCAACCCGCCCAGTGCGGCGGGCAGGGCTAGTGCGCTCTGGATGAGAGCGGCGCCGGCGGCCGCTGGGTTGCGCCCCAGCTGAGGCTGGCTGGCGTGGGACTCGGAGCCGCGATAGGTGAAGATGATCCCGATCGAGGCTGCACAAAAAGTGTCGGGACGCCAGCCGACGGTGCCGAGAGGTTCGCCGGGTAGGTTGTGCCAGGCGAAGGCCCAGTCGGGGATCCAGGGCTGGAACTTGGGGCACTGGAGAACCGAGCGCATTCCGCAACCGGTCTCTTCGGAGGGTTGGAACAGGAGGGCTACGCGGCCTTGGGTGAGAGCCCGTCGGCTCAGTAGACGGGCCACCGCGAACAGCGAAGCGGCGTGTCCGTCGTGGCCGCACTTGTGGGCGACCCCCGGGCGAAGGCTCCGGTGGGGTAGGTCCGGAGGGTCGTTGAGCGGTAGGGCGTCGATCTCGGTTCGGAGCAAGACGGTCGAGCCAGCGCCTCCCTCGCCCTCGTAGATGGCGAGCAGACCGTGGCCGCCGACGCCTCGAAGTAGACGGGTGGGGCGGGTCGGTGAGAGCCGTTCGGCGAGAAGGTTCGCGGTATCGGCTTCGTCCCCTGAAAGACGGGGCTGGCGGTGCAAGGTCCGGCGAAGCTCGGTGCACTCCTCCGCGAGTTTAGCTTCGAACTCATCCTGGGGCTCGCTAGACCAAAACTCCGTCATCGAACGAGGACCTTTGGCTCAAAGGGGCGGGCGGTCCCGATAGGAGCTTTGGGTTGGCCTGGCATGGGGAGCCCTTCGGGTGGGGTCGAGCTAGGCCCTTTTCTTAGCATGCCTCTTTTCGTGTACGAAGCGAGGCTTGAGTCCGATGATGCGCAGGGACGCGACGAGTGCGTCTTCGCCGTCCCTACGCGCTTCCCCGGGCAGCTCGGACTCGCCGCAACGAACTGATCGCGACGAGCCGGAGAGGGCCCTATCGGACCTGCAGGAGTACGCGAGAGGTGGCGCCACCGGCCACCACGTTGGCTAGGTGGTAGCCGGCTCGAGGCTTCTGGCCTTGCATGTTGTCGCTGAGGCTTTTCGAATCGCCGGCGTCGAAGAGCAGGATCAGAGGCTGGCCACCGGGCTCGACCTCACCGTTGGCATCGGTGGGGAACAGGTTGACGATCACCTGGCCGGTCTGGCCTTTCACGCTCATCGCAGCGTCGGCCGAGATCGGTTCGGTGATCACTGCGTGCTGGTCGATGTCCGGCTGGACGGCGGCGGTTCGCTCGCCTACGGTCACTTCGAACGGGTAGAAATTATGCTGGGCGCAGACGCTCAGTGTGGTCGCGAGCAGCAGGGCGAGGATAAGGAGTCTCTTCATAATTGGAATGTCCCTTCGGCTAGTATTCATTGCGGTACTCAGGACGACTCGGTTGGTACGAACATCCTGGTCAGCCGAGAGGGATTCTCTGTGGGATCTTTCTTAGCCTGCCTTCCAGGCTTGTACCTCGGTGCGGAGGTCGTCGAGGGACTGCGAGGTGGGCAGGGCGTCCATGGTTTCGCGGAACACCTCGGAGCCGAGCTCCTCGATGACCGCTTTGAGGGTGGCGTCCCCCCGGGAGTACCCCTGTTCGTAGAAGTCGTCCCGACGCTTTGCGATCGTTGGATTCTCTTCGAGAAGTTCGCGGATCTTGACCGCCGACTGACGCTCGTAGTTGAAGAGCATCCGTAGGACCTGCCCGACGGCGCGGTCGCGGTCTTGCTCTATCATCCATTCGCGACCCAATTCGGGCTTGTCCTTATTGTAGTAGCCAGCGAGATCGCGGCTATCGAGCTCGTACGAGGTGTCCCAGAGCTCTTCGAACTGCGCTTTGGAGCTCTCCCGTTCTCGGACGGCGCGCTCGTCGGAGCCATCGAAGTGCACGTAGACCGAAGTCTCCCAGTTGTCGCGCATCCCCTTGTTGGAGAAGTTGGTACTGCCGACCAGCTCCCCCTTGTCGGTCAACAGCTGCTTGGCGTGGATCTTGCGATCGTGACTTCCGGTGCGCTCGAGCTTCGACCAGCGAGGGCGGATACCGTTGTCTTCGAGATGCTTGATGCCCCAAGAGTTGGGCGTGCCGCCGTACGGATAGATGCCGGAGTCGGCGACTACCCGGACGTCGAGCTCGCGCTGCTCGGCGGCGAGTTCGTCTTTTCGCGCAACGATGGCCGAGGCGATAGATCGAGTGATCACGAAGCTCGGCATATAGAGAAACTCTTCGGCTTGGGAGATCGCGGTTACCGCTGCGGCCTCACGCTCGACGGGAAGATCGGCGATGTCCACCCGAGTCTGGCCCACCCGGCGGCCCGAAGCTAGGCTGATATCGTCGAGCCTCTGGAGGTTCTCCTCGCTGTTGGTCGCCTGCACGGTGCGATCGATCAGCTCTCGCAGGAGCCCTTTGCCCTCTTTTGAGAGCTGCACTTGGGAGCGTCCGTTGATCACTGCGGTCATGCTCGATTCGTACTCTGCCTTCGGCAGTTCGACCAGCCGAGGCAGCTTCTTGCCGACCTTCTCGGCCATCGCTTCTAAGTCCGCTAGAGTTTCGGCTTTCGGGGCGTCCGTCCCCGGCGCCGAGGGCCCGGCCAGAGCGTCGAAGAGCGACTCGAACCCTCTGCTTCCCAGACGTAGGTTCGTCTGTTCGAACCTTTCGATATGCTGCGAGCCCCAGAGCTCTTCGAGGCTGGCCCCCGCCGAGGTGGCCATATCCCGCGCTAGGTTCTCGCTGGCCTGCCGGGCGGCTGGCCCTCGCAGGGTGTACCCAGCGTCGATATTGTCCCCCGAGCCGGTGTTGGCGTTCATCCCGGCGACCAGCACTCGATCCCCGATCCTGAGGACCTTTCGGTGCATGAGGTTGTTCGGGCTGTTCAGCGCGGTCTTCGGCGGGAATAGGGAGACCGCGATATCAGCGTCCTTGAGCTGGGAGAGCTGGAGGACCGTACGCAGTTTGTCGGGGGTGGCGTCCAAAGAGAAATAGGAGTCGCCCTCGGCGTCGCGCGAGGGGAAGGAGAGACGTCCGGGGTCGAGGTTTACACGAACCTTGTTGCCCGCTTTGGCGGCGTCTGCGATCTTGCCGATCAGCCGAGAGGAGGTCAGCTCATAGTACTGGACCCCGATCTCCGTGGGATGGCCATTCTTGGCTCGCTGGGCGGCGTCGTCGAGCATCCCGTTCATGGTTTTCCAAAGCTGGTCGCGGTGAACCTGACCGACCGAGTTGCCCTCCGTGATCATGCGGGAATCGCCGCGGTCGAAATCGGCGAGCTTCTGGGCTAACTCCTCCGTCCGGCGCTGGGCCGGACCGTCCCAACTGGTTCCGTTGGCGTAGGCGGCATAGCCTGCGAGCACACCGGCAGGGCCGAGGGGGACCCCCGAAAGCGCGGCCACGGCGCTGCGGGCGGAGGCTTCTCGGAGTTCGTTCTGAAGGCGGCTGTGCGGTGCCAGGAAGGCCCCTTCGGCCCCCATCTTCTCTTCGATGGCAGCCAACGGTTTCTCGCCTCGGTGGGCTTGCCACCAGTCATTTTTGAGGCCGCCGAATCTCTTGCCGACCGAGGCGGCGAACTCTTCGAGCTTCCTGTGCTGTTCGGGGGGGAGTTCGCGGCTTTCATCCCAGAGGTCGAGGGCTTCCAGGAGACCGTCTTTCCCCTCGTTTACCGCGGACGATTCCACTCCGTCCCTAAGGGAACGCAGAAATTCAGGGTTTACGCGATCCGGTCTTAGCGGGATCTCACCTATTTTAAAAGGGATAGACAACTCGACGATCGACCTCGGCTTCTACCATACCCCAACGAAGGACGCTTTTCGTTGACAGGATGTTAACACGGCCTAGGGCTCTGCTGACTCCGACGAAGGCTGGGGCGTCCAACCGTCTTGGAAAGCGAACTGCCCTTTTACCTGAATCTCTTTCCAGGTTTCCCGGAGTTTCTTCTCTGCGTCGTAGGAGAGCGATGTGGTGATGATGTGACCATCGTAGTCGCGCAGCTCTTTGAGCACGCGGTCGGGAGTGGCGCGCCGCACGAGGATAAACAGCGCCGAACTTCCAGGTTCGAGCTTGTGGGCGAGCTCGCTCATAAACTCGTCGTTGATCCCGATGTCGGAGAGGGCTCCGACGGCGGCACCGGAGGCGGCGCCCACGAGGGCACCAAAAATGGGGGTGAGAAAGAGCGTGCCCACGAGAAGACCCCAAAAGGAGCCGCTGACGGCCCCTGCGGTAACCAGATCGTGGGTCTGATGGAGGCGAACCCTTCCGGATTTACTCTTCACGGCAACGGCCGCATCCTCTAAGTCGATGAGGTGCCGCTTTTGGAGTTTGCGAAGGTCTAGGAGAACCTGCTGGGCGCTGAACTCGTCGTGGAACCCGATGGCGATCAGTTCACTCATGGCGGGTCACTTCTTGTCTTACGGTCAGACTCCCGCCGGTATCGGGGTGCGGTTTACGAGATCGTCTTCGGTTCCGAACCGCCTGTCTGGTACGCGCTTATCAGCAAGGCCCACGTTCTGCTCTTGGAGCTACCAGAACCCCGCTAGGATGACCGCCACCCCTAGTAAGGCCAGGGTCCCATTCTGCTGTTCTAGATATAAGAAAGAGGGGCGCGGGCGCCCCTCTTCTTTCGTTCATCGGACTCGGACCGGAAAGTCCAAGCACGTTTGGAAGCTAGCTAGCTACCGTGATGCTCTCTTTGGCTTTCGCGGCGAGAGTCGCGAAGGCGGCAGCATCGTCGATGGCCAGCTGGGCTAAGACCTTTCGGTCTAGGGTGATGCCAGCGTTCTTTAGGCCGTTCATGAAACGGCTGTAGCTCAGGCCGTTAAGCCGAGCAGCGGCATTGATTCGAGTGATCCACAGGCGGCGGATATCGCGTTTTTTATTGCGGCGGTCGCGGTAAGCGTACTGCTGCGCATGCAGGAAGGCCTCCTGAGCGGACTTGACCTGGCGGCTTCGGGCACCACGATAGCCCTTCACCGACTTCATCAGTTTACGTCGCTTTTTGAGGGCGATCGGTCCTCGTTTAACTCTAGGCATAGAGCGATTCGTTCCTTTCGTGGAGCTCTAGACGCCGGGCACGAGCGAGCGGATCATCCGCTCGTCAGCCTTGGAGACTAGGGTCGTCTTACGGAATTTGCGGGTTCTCTTGGGAGACTTCTTCTCCCGGAGGTGGTGACAGCCAGAGAACTCGCGCATGCGCTTGAGTTTCCCTGAGCCGGTTACGCGCACTCGCTTAGAGACCGCTTTCTTAGTTCGGATTTTCGGCACGATAGGCTCCTTTCTATTCCTTCTGTATTCGCGGAACCGAGATCGTGTCTCGGTTGTCGTGTTACGACACACATTGAGCCCTTCAACCGTACGAGCTGATGCTGTACGGTGAGAAAAGGTCTTCTACTTAAGGTGCCAAAGTGGAGCGAGTATAACAGAGGGTCTCTGGGGAGTCAATCGACGCTTCGACGGCTGTTTGAGAGAGGATAGGCGCGTACGCTCATTTTCCAGTTTTACCGAATAGCCGCTTGGCCGGCCCTGATTCTCGGGCTCGTTTGGGCCTCGCTTTCGCCCGCTTGGTCGGAGCCGCTGGGTCTCGAAGTTTACGTCGGGAATCGACCGGTCGAGGTCAGACCCGGAGGGGTCCATTGGCCGGCTTTACAGCGCGCCCTGCCTCGAGAAGAGCTAGATAGGGTTACCGTCACACCGGAGGGCCTCCAGATTCTGGCCGATGACGGCTCCGTTCGACTGTTTCGAGTCACCGGAGACTCTGTTCTTGTAGACTGGAAGCTATTCTTGCGCGAGCTCGGCTATCGGCAGCGAACCCAGACCGACCCCCGTATCGCAGACTTCCATAGCGATAGGGTGCAAGCTCCCACTAGTCGGATCTGGAGCTCCACGGAGGCGAGCGTTCATAACAAGGCGCTCTCGTCTTCTTACCAGCGCAGGCCAGGATATCTAAGAGCCGAGAAGACCTATCGAAAGATTCTAGAGCGCTTCTCGCTCGGCGGCACCCCAGAGCAGCGGCAGCGGGTTCGCCAGATCGGGCGAGCGGTCGCCAGGCAGAGCCCACTGGCTGGGATGCCCTGGACCTTCGAAGTGATCGAGACGCCGATCCCAAACGCCCTGTGCTCCGGTGAAGGGTTCGTTCTCGTGACGACCGGGCTGCTGGACCTCGGCCTGACCGACGATGAACTAGCCGGGGTGCTCGGACACGAGATCGCCCACGGCGTTCGGCGACACGTCATGATCTATGAAGAGAGGTTTCGAGAGGCCCTGGAGATCGAGGTCGAGCTTCGCGATATTCAGCAGCGGTTGGTAAAGTACCAAGACCCTAGGGAGGTCCACTCCAACAAGCATAAGATCCAAGTGCTGCGCTCGCGGCTTAGAGCCTTGATGCCTAGGCGAGAGTTCCTCCACGATTTTCTCAGGCATAAGCAGGCTTACGGTAGAGTTGAAGAAGAGGAGGCCGACGTTTTAGGGATGCAGTACGCTGCGGCCGCGGGCTTCGATCCGGAGGGCGAAGCCAGGGCCTTGATCAAGCTGCAGGCTCGCTCGATCGAACTCTTTGGCCAAGCCCTCACCGAGGGGAATCGAACCCACCCTCCGCTGGGGCGCCGCCTCGAGATCCTGAGAATCGTGCGAGATCGGTGGCGTACTCAGCAGCGCTCGACTCCCTAGCTCCGGTCCGTTAGGAGCGCTACCAGCGGCGTAAAGACTGGAGCGTAGCCCTGGAGACCCCCGCTTTCACGGCTTTGGAGGGAGGTAAGCTCAACCAGAGGCGCGCCAGGTTGTTCACTTCCACTTCGAGCTCCCCGGTGGGCGGCTCCAAGGCGATCTCATGGGCTATGCGCGTTAACCCCCTACCGACTCCCTGGAGCTGGGTAGGCGTGTCGTGATGGACCAGCGCTCGGCCCAGCAGCAGGTAGCACCTCACCAGGCGAGGGAGACTCTTGCTGCCGTATCGTTCGTACTCGAGGAGGCAGAATCCGGTGGCCAAGCAGACATACCCAGCCGCTAGCCGCCCGAAGGCTCTCGGCTGGGAGGTCATCGCTTCTAGTAGGGTCGCTCGACGCAGGAGGCGCTCGATGAGTGGAGTGTGCCCGGCAGGCATGACCTCTAAAAGAACAGCCAGGGTTTCCAAACTCGCGGTTTCCAGGGGTAGACTCTCGGCGATGTCCTCGGGTAACGGGAGCTCTTGAAAGAGCTTCACCGCCTCTTCTCTCCACTTCTCGGGCTCGCGATGCAGTAGGCTTCGGAGAAGTTCGAAGACCCGCTTTAGATGGGTAGCTCGCTCTTTCGGACTTTCACCCAAGCGGTAGAGGCCCAAGCGCAAGGGGAGCTCGCGATGAGCCTCAAAACTAGGCCAATCCTGGGCTGTCGAGACCGCACTAGCGAGGATCTCTCGCCCTTCTTTCGGGCGACCTAGGCGGCACAGCAGTTGAGATTTGAACTCCCAGAGCCTCAGGATATCGTCGCGGCTGTCGTGGCTCTGTACGATCTCTAAAGCGTCATCCACGTCGGCTAGGGCTTCTTCATGGCGCTGAAGATCGGTGCGAAGCTGCGCTCTTTGCTCTAAGCTGTTGGCTCGCTTGGGGGAGAGCCTGCTCTCGGGGCGCAGACGAAAATAGTCGGTAGCTCGGTCGTAGGCCTGGAGCGCCTCTTCCCCTAGGTCTAACGCTCGGAGCGCCCCACCGCGTCCGGCCTCGACGTCGGCCAAGAACTCCAGGAGATCCGGGTGGGCTTCGGCGTTGGGCGCTGAGGTGACCGACGAGGCGAGTTCGAAATCTTTTAGGGCCTCTTCGTAGCGTCCGACCGCCAGATGCAGCTCTCCTCTACGCGCTAGAATACGGGACTTCCGACCCGGTTCGGAGCTGGCTTCTTCAAAGAAGCTCAGGTTACTAGGGTTGAGGCTTTCGATGAGCTCGATGGCGCCGCGCAGCCGCTGCTCTTGCTCCTCGACGGCAAGCGAGGTCGCTTGGGGGAGAGTGGACTGCCAGAGCGACTCGAGCCTCTGCTGGATATAGGCACGTATCTTCTCCTCGCGCTGCTGAGTCAAGCCGAGGTGTCGCAGGCGCGTCAGTCTACGATCGAGCTCTCGGGCGATCACTGTGACGCGGGCGTAGTCGATCGCCTCGGGGCGACTCAGGAGCTGGAGCTGCTCGGTGAGCAGGCGACATCTGAGATACTCGACCTCCACTTCGGGTAGCGAGTGCTCTAGGCTATCGAGCAGCGCCAGCCCCTTCTTGAGGTCCCATTCGGAGGCTTCGAAGTCTTCGAGAGTGGCGAAGAGTTGAGCTCGTTGGCATCGTACCTCCACCACTTCGAGGGCGACGGTCGGCTGCTCTTCGAGCCGGGTCTCGAGCATCTGCATCACTCTGGTGATGTCGTCGAGGGCGGCCCCGGGGCTATTGAGTTCGCGGAATATGGTCGAACGTAGAGTGAGCGCCTGGACGAGTATGTCCGAGCGCTCGTCTTCGTCCTTGAGAAAGGCTAGAGCCCTACTGACGAGGCGAAGTCGGGATTCAGGGCTCTGACGACTGGCGCTGGCAAAGCGCAGCAGCGAGGTCGCAAGTTCGTGGGTTAGTTCCGGCCTGCCTTGGTTTTCGATCAGATCGGTGATGAGATCGATGGCCTTTTGAAACTCTTTTGCGGCGCGCTCGGCGTCGCCTTCACGATTGAGAGTCTCGGCTAGATTGTGGTGCGCTACGGCGCGCTCCCGGGCCAAGAGCTGGCGGCGCTCCGGACTGAGCTGGCGCTCGTAGATCTCGAGCACCCTCTCGGAATGCTTCCGCGCCTCCGAGGAGCTTCCGACTTGCAGAGAGACTTCGGCAAGAGAGTTGAGGGCGGATGCGAGCTCCTCGAGAAACTCTCCGCCTTCGCTCACCACGGCCAAGCGGTAGTCGCCGGAGGCTGCCGAGTAGTCCTCCCGAGCCTCCTCGAGCCTGCCGTCGACCCGATGCAGCCGACCTCGACAGCACAGGGCGAAGGCTCGTTGGGCATAGAGGTCTTCGCGCCGCTCTTCCTCGACGAGACGGTCGAAGATCTCCACGGCTCGGTCGAAGCTCTCCCGCGCTTCTCGATTCACTTCGAGGTGGACGAGGCAGAGTCCGCGGTTTGCGTAGGTGGTGGCGAGATCGGTTCGGATATCGATACGGCCTTCCGCCACTAGGTAGGTTCGGATGGCGATAGCCGAAGCGTAGTCCCGTTCGGCTTCCTCCATAGCCAGCGTTCGCGAGAGGATGGAACCCCGGTCGTTATAGATGGCCGCGAGCTCGTTTCGAAGGTGCTCGAAGTTCTCTCGATGGACCAACGTTTCGTAGAGATCGAGGGCTCGGGTGGCCGAGGTTAAGGCCCGATCTAGGGAGTTTCGGACCAACGCGAGTGTAGCCACCGACTTATAGACGGAGGCTAACTGGGGGCGGAGCTCCCGACGATCGTCTCGCTCTACTAGCCTCAGATAGCCGTTGAGCGCCTCCTCGAGGTCGTTTTCCGCGTCCTCGAGCCGGTCGATATGGCGATAGATGATGCCTCGGTTGTGGAGCGATAGCATCAGCAAGGGGGCGAGGTCGGAGCGTCCAGCCTCCAACACGGTACGGTAGTTTACCACCGCGCGC